>NZ_JBEOPO010000029.1:0-69189 GCF_040310145.1 Shewanella sp. S1-49-MNA-CIBAN-0167
CATAGCAAATCTCACTTCTAGTCTTGATTTATACTATAAGAATAGGCCAAAACTGACTCAGATGCATAGGCATGTTACAAAATTTCATTAAAAAGGCGAATGAGATACATAATTATAAATATGACTATGTAAAATCTACTTCTATAAATTTAGTGAAAAAATTAGTTATAATATGCCAAGTTCACGGAGAATTTACACAACGCGTTGATACTCATTTAAGAGGTGATGGTTGTCCCAAATGTGGTTATATTGATTCCGCTGATAAAAATAAAATAAAAACTGATGAGTTTATACTTCGTTCTAAAGTTATTCATAATAATAAATATAACTATGATAAAAGTCATTGTGATGGAGGATATAGTCTTGTTGATATTAATTGTCCCGTTCATGGTTTGTTTTCACAAATAGCAAGCCAACACTTAAAAGGTTCAGGTTGTAGAGCGTGCTATGTTGATTCAACTCGTTTATCACAGGACATATTTATCCAAGAATGTATATTAAAGCATCAAGGTAAGTATGATTATTCTTTAGTTGAGTACAATACAATAAGAGATAAAATCATTGTTAAGTGCCCGGAACATGGGGCGTTTTTGCAAACCGCTCATGATCACAAGAATGGTGGCGGCTGTCCAAGATGCGCTGAATATGATAGAAATCTTGGTAATAAAGATCCAGAAACACCTTGTTATTTATATTACTTAAAGCTAAAAGTAAACGAATTGATATTTTATAAAATCGGTATTACGACCGTATCAATAGGACATAGGTTTCAAAGTCTTATAAACGATAATGTTATAATAGAGGAAGAGTATTCATTTTTAACAACCTTACATAAAGCGATTAATGCGGAACAACAAATAATATTTGAGTTTTCTAACCACAAGCTATTGATGAATGATGTTTTGAAGCATACCAGAGGTGGCACTGAGTGTTTTGCTGATAATATTATGGCTCTTTATAATATGTCTCCAGAAGACTTTATTGAATAATGAGATACAGTTTTTTGTGGCGAATGGCGATGTCTATATTTGACTTTGTAGTGGATTAATAAATTTGAGTGCTACTTTGTTAATCATTCGAACGATTTTTCGTAGGTCATGCCATCGATGTCCGCCGCGCCTTTATTGGTTTTCACTTGGCGAAAACGTCATTTTGTATTTCTTGGATTTGAGTTTTACTGGGGCAGAGATTACGAAAGGTAAAGCAAGACTCAGACGACGAACCGCTGTGAAGAAGCAGAAGGCGACGTTGAGCGAGTATTATCAATGGATTAAAGCTAAACGCTCATTAAAACTGAGAGAGTGGCTACCACAGTTAAAGCGAAAATTAGTCGGATTTAGAAATTATTTTGGTTTGCCAGATAACAGCCGAAGCTTATCGTATGTATATGACTATGTTCTTCATAGCTTATACAAATGGTTGAATAGGCGTAGTGGACGGCGAAGTTATAACTGGAGTAATTTCAAGAAGATGTTAGAGTATTTTAGAATTGAGAGTCCAAAGGTCAACAAGCGTTTGGTGTTGATTGATTGGTACTAGGATCGTGTTTTACACGAGTGAATATATAACTGAAGAGCCGGATGCGGTAGTTCCGCACGTCCGGATCTGTGTGGGGTCGGGTCAGTAATGGCCCGCTCTACCACGATAGGCTGTAGAATTACTCTTTGTTACGAAAATACAGCCTATTTTATGGGTTCCAAATGCATTACTAGTGTCTTAAAAGCGCTTATGATTGATTTCAGGATCTCGTTTTTTAATTGAATTTGGCTGTTAGAGTTATTCTATAATCTCGTTATATGTCCAAATAAACCGTCGCGACAGTCAGCCAGAATAAGGAAATATCTATGAGACTTATCAAAGCAAGGGTAGAAAATTATCGCAGCATTATTGATTCTGGCGAGTTTGATATTGAGCGATTAAAAACAATTCTCGTTGGTCCGAATGAAGCAGGTAAGACCGTATTGCTTAGAGCATTACAACAGCTCAATAAACCAGAAGACGTTGAGGGGTTTGATGCTCTTAGAGACTATCCAAGGTCTAAATATAATGAAATTACCACAGGTCAGGTAGATCCGAATAAAGTCAAAGTGGTTACAGGCTGCTTTGAGTTAGAGGATAGTGATAAAGCACTAGTACCCTCCGAGTATCATGGATGTCAATATCAATTTACTCGTATGCTAAACAACACGGCATCTCACACACTTATAAATGCACCCGATAGAAAAAAAATAATTGATATCAGAAAAAGCCTAGCTAGAATGGCTGCACATATGGATAAGCAGCACACCAAATTATCAGACTCGGAACCCGACACTAAACCCTCTAAAGAACTTAATGAATTTATGTCTAGTTGGCTTGACGGAAGTTACATTTCTGGCGAGATGGCAAAATCATTAAAAACATGGCTTGACAAGTTTTATGAATACGTCGAGGAGGATAATGAGCAAGAAGAAAAGAGACATGTAGATCTTCTTGAAATAATTAAATTCAATCAAAGCAGGGACGACGTGTTATCGACCCTCCATAAAAGAATACCCGTATTTATACTTTTTAATAATTATTTCAATGTAAAACCGTCAATCCATTTAGAGCATTTAGCACAAAGGGTTGATGGAAACCTCTTAGATGACAAATATTATGATTATGGTAATTTGTGTTTATTGAAGTTGCTTGGGTTCACTCCTAGAGAACTAGCTAATCTAGGCGCAACACCTAGCCCAAATATTAATGATTCAGTCGCGCTTAAATCTTATCGGGATAAACTTGATACTAGGTCATATCAGCTTAATGCGGCAAGTGTAAGATTAACTAAAGAGATTAGATCTGTATGGATGCCAAATCCAGAGAGACCTGAAGCAGACAAGCTAAAAGTAACAGCTGATGGACAATACCTAAAAGTGGTAGTTGAGGATGACCTTGGCGTTGACGTGGAACTAGATCAAAGGTCAGAAGGGTTTCAATGGCTTGTATCTTTTTTTGTTGTGTTTTTCTCCGAAGCTATGGATAAGCACAAAAATGCGATTTTGTTACTAGATGAGCCAGGGATGAGTTTACACGCACTGAAGCAACGGGACTTTAGAGAAACGATATCTCGACTTTCTGAGGGGAATCAAACCCTATTTTCAACTCATTCTCCTTTCCTTGTTGGTCCCGATGAACTTGATATTGTTCGAGTTGTAGAAATGAAAAGCAGAGAACAGGGTACAGTTGTTCATACCACGTTATCTTCTGAGGATCCCGCCGGAATGCTGCCTCTTCAAGAGGCTCTAGGTTACGATCTTGCCAGTAGTGTATTTTCACAGCAAAGAAACCTGATTCTAGAAGGAATAACTGACTACTGGTATATCGAAGCAACCGCTGAACTCTTAAAAGAGTCTGGGAAAATAGCTATAAACAATAAAATCGCACTCGTATTTGCGAATACAGCTGGAAAAGTTGTTTACTATGCAACGATCCTACATGCCCATAAACTGAAAGTTGCTGCCTTGTTAGATTCCGACAGTGCTGGTGATCAAGCTGCCCAACAGGAAAATCTTGTACATGCCTTAGGTAATAAAAATATCCTGAGGACAAAAGATTATTGTAATGTTGGTAAGGCAGAGATAGAGGATTTGTTGAGAAGTACATTGGTAAGTATTGTTAAGTCTGAATACGGAGTTGATTTATTGGAAAAATCAAAGCAACAAGCAGAGAGGCCAATTGTAGAGCTTTTCTCAAAAGAAGTTGATGGATTTTCTAAATATAAATTGGCGAAGGCATATATACGTTGGACAAGAAATCACACACTAGAAGATCTTAGTGCCAATGAGATTTCTCAGTGGGAAAAACTTATTGAAGCAATTAATAAGTCTTTAAAATAATACTAGAAATGAAAACACATAACAAAAACAGTCAAGGCGACGCCAATAAAGCAGCGTGCTTGCTGTTGGCGTTACCTATAGAAATTTAACCTTAAACTCACAAACTAGAATTAATGTATTAACTCGAAAATGTCCAAAAATGGTTTAGTAAATGGCCCATTTATACCGATAATACAATTTTTGTAAGAGGATTCCTTTGTGGAAAAACATGGCTCTGCAAAAGGTATTTTAAAGGATATTAAAATAGACGGTTCTTTAAATGATGATGAATCTTTGCAATCTGCCATAGATGAAGATTGCGAAATAGCTGAAATAGCTGAAATAGCTGAAATAGTTTATCGGCGACGTGATCAAGAAGAAATCGAAATTGGGATTGATGACTTGTAATAGTCTTTAATGAAAACTAACTGTCCATTACTAACTTCTAGATGAATTTATCCAAAGTACCAATAGAGATTGTTTGCATCTTTATTTCTGTCCAAAAGTGAACTAGTAAGATGTCCTCTTAACTGTAATAAAGTTACAAATCGTTGTTATAGGCTATTAGAAGTCGCATCGATTTGTCAGACTATGCGTATATTTTATGTCAAAGTATGAGTTATTCATTTTTATAAGTGATTGAATCTTAATATGCAGCTATGTCAGACTTTGCTTCCAGCGACAAATGTAGGTTTGTTGATGGCTATTCAAATTAGTCTTTTGATTTAGCCGCTCACTCATCGTTTAGTTAAGATTGGGCGGGATATCCATACTTGCTGTAGCACTTGAGTTAACTTTTTTGGTATCAGAGCCAGGAAACCACTTGGCAACAACATGGTTAAATTCGCCGTTTTCTTTGATGGTGTCAAACGCTTGTTGCATTTGATTAAATAACTCAATGCGGGTGTCTTTGTGAGTTGCTAGCCCTAATGAAATTTTGCTAACAATAAATGCCGGAGTAAAATCGGCATGATTAAATCCTAAGTTTTTTACTGCTTCATTAAAACCAATTTCATTGTTGTAATTTAAATCAACGCGGCCAAATTGGAGCATGTTTACCGCAGTAGTTTGGTTGGTCACTAAATATACGTTGGCATAATCATGTTCAATGTTTAAGCGATCCAGTGACACGTCATTGCGAGATAGCGCTATGTTGTACCTGTCGATATCATCTGGATTAGATATATCGATATCGGTTCTTGCGGTTTGTTTGTAAATCGCGTCTTGTACCGTGTAAAAATCGCTTACCCATTTAAAAGACGTTAAGCGTTTGTCGGTTTTCCCAATTGAAAAAATAAACGTATTAGGGTGCTTTTGAGCATTTCTATAGGCCCGACTCCAAGGCATCATTTGAATATCGATATCAAAATTAACATATTGCTGGGTAGCGTGTAAGATATCAATTGAACATTTTTAGGGCGCATTCTCGCTTGCTTTAGCTGCGAGTTAAGCCTTGCGTAAAGCGAAGCTTTACTGTTTGCTTATTGCTTTGCTTTGCTTAATGGATTTATCAGAGGGAGGCTTCTTCTGATTGTCAATATAAGCAGCTACCTGTTCCAAATTTCCGCCACCACATGAAACTACACAATAGCTTGGTGACCAAAATTTACTACCCCAAAGTTTGGTACGAATACTTTCCCAAAACTCTCTGCGAAGTACATAACTAGATTTACCTTTTAGTTTTCCAACTAGATTTGATACAGCCACTTTGGGGTGTACCTGCACCATTAAGTGTACGTGGTCAGCTTCAAAACTGTATTCCATTAACTCACATTGCATTTGTAGGCAAGTCTCGGAAAACACCTCTCGAAGACGCTCTCCCATTTCTAAAGTAAAAACCGCTCTTCTGTATTTCGCAACAAAGACTAGATGGACTTGGTTTTTATAGATGCAACTGCGTCCTGTTCTCCACTCGTACATATAAACCTCACGCTTGATTTGCTATGCAAAGTAGTCTAGTCTGTTTATAAACACATTACAAGGTAGCTTACGCATGGCAATACGCGGTTTTAGTATCAATATCTCTGACAAAACAAGTAGCCGTCAGGCTACTTGTTTTGCTCAGTGGATCGGTGCTTCTAACGTAATGCGTAATCAAAAAAGATCAGAGTATGTTGGTCTGCTTGCTGAAAGCAAGGGCGACCAGATTAATCAAGCCTACAGCCACATACGCACAAATAAGGAACTGCCTTTTTTAAAGGCAATTCCTGTGCAGATAATGCGTAACGCAGCAAGCCTTGTATTTGCTGACGTAGAAGCTTCACGCAAAGGTTTACGTAAGTTTCCTAAGCAAAAGGGGCGCGGCAAAAAACGCAGTGCTTTGATCACAAAAGAGCTGTTTATGCTTGAGCCGTTAGGCGAAAGTAAAACGCTCTTAACCATCTTTGATAATGCGACCAAGAAACGGCAAAAGTTGTTTTCAATTCAACTGGATTACGTACCAGATCAACTTTGTAAACAGTTTAGGATCTCAAGATTAGGCAATAAGTTTACTTTCTCGGGTTCGTATAACGACGGTGTAGACTCACCCACAAACGAAGAATTACTTAATGGCTTTGTAGAATACAATGACGATGATTTGCTTGCGCAAATCACGGGCATCGACCGTGGTGTTGTTCTCCCTGCTTGTACAAGTGAGGGCGCACGCTACGCTTATAATCCAGCACAAGTTGCTAAACTGAAAGCTATCGCTAAGAAAAAAGCGCATTATCAGCGCCTTTTAGCGAGTAAAAAACGCTTAAACAAAAATAAAAACAAGCACCGCTGTGAGTCTAAGTCACAACAAAATTTAGCGACTAAAATTTCTAAATTAGATAGCAAAACAGCTAATGTTCGTGAGAACTTTTGCCATACAATTTCTAAAGAAATTGTTATACAAGCCAAACCTATTATTAGCTTAGAAGATTTAAAGCTGACCAATATGACGCGCAAGGCGAAGCCTAAGCGTGACTCAACAGGTCGTAAATTTATCAAGAATAATGGTAGAGCAAAGAGTGGTCTAAACCGCTCTTTACTTAATGTATCTCTCGGCAGGCTTGGTATGTTTATTACGTACAAAGCGAACGACTACGGCAAAGCCGTCGTAGCAATAAACCCTGCTTACACGTCACGAACGTGTCACATTTGCAAAAAGAAACACACCGTCAGACCAAACCAAGCTACGCTGGTTTGTCTAAACGGGTGTGGTACATTTAACGCTGACGAAAATGCAGCGATAGTAATAGCACAACGTGCAGTACCTTACATCAAAGAGTCTAAGTTTGCTGATAAAGCAAAAACTCGTAAGAATACTGCAATCAGGAAGAAAAAGGCGGTATCACCGCCACTGGTGAGCGAACTGTCATCAGTTAAAAAATCAGGAAAGTTAGAGGCTGTTTCTTCGGAAATGTCACCTTGTTTGCTAACGCAAACAAGCCGACGTAAGACCACCATCAGGCGGCACGCTGTGTACCAAGCTTTCTTACAACAAGTGACATTAACTTAGTTTTTGTCTTGGAAACTCGATAGCTTTAGCTACGAGTAGTTCATAAACCAACTAATTGACCTTGCTGATTTTGAGATTGAAATGGCGAGTATGCCTCAGTATAAAAAGTCACTTTTTCTTTTGCTTCACTAACGAGCGAAATAAGCGATATCACCACAATAGTTATAAAAGTGAAAAGAGACCTAATCATGAAATAGGATTACCTTAAGCCGAATTTTCCGCGCATCTTATCCTATTTATTCTATATATCAACGATCCTACTCATTATAGTTTATTACTGGATGTTGAAAAGTTGTAGACAGTGGTGTTTCTTATTTTGGTTTTTTAGTTTATGTCTTTGTTATCGTGATTTATTTACCACTGATTCAGTTACACCACATATTCGTCTGCCCAATCTTTTAAGCGCTCTAAAATATCCAATGCGGTACGGCCAAGATCGGTAATGGCATAAGACACTGCAATAGGGCGATCACTAATCACATGGCGAGTAACCAGACCTTGGGTTTCTAATTCTTTAAGACGTTGATCGACCATTTTCTTACTGGCGCCGCCTAACATGCGAGATAAATCATTAAATCGTACTGGACCATCTTGCAAGTGCCATAGTATTGATGCTTTCCATTTTCCGCCTAACACTCGCATTCCACGCTCAACTGAGCAGGGTTCTGCGCAAGGGTTGATAACTTTTTTTTGACCGTTATTCATTGTTTCAATTGTTGTTTTCATTTTTTCAACTTAAGTTAGCCTAGGTTACTAAAAGTATACTGGTTGCTTTTGTATCCTATTGTATCAAAATAGACTTAATTCAGGCTAGTGTCATTTTTGTCCCATTAAGGAATATTTCTCCATGGCAGTATTAACCTCTTACGATCCGGCGAGTTATCACAAAGCCGATGACGGCCAACATATTGAAGCCACTGCGGTTGGCAGTGTTGAAACCTTAGCGATATCTCAGTTACCTGAGGTCATTGCCAATGCCCGAGTCGCGCAAAAAAGTTGGGCGAGTTTGTCGCTCATTGAACGTCAACAGTATCTGGTCAAGGCCTACCAGCAACTTGTGGCGGTACAAGATGAGCTGGCAAGATTAATCGGCCAAGAAATGGGTAAAGATTATCGCCGTGCCACTTATGAAGTGGGTGGTACGGTACAAAATGCAGCGTATTTTGCCAGTGAAATAAGCGATGCATTAACCACTGAGCAAGTTGATAACCGCACTGAAATACAATATCGACCATTAGGTGTTGTGGCGGTGATTTCGCCATGGAACTATCCGTTAGCCATGGCCAATAACTTGCTGATGCCAGCACTTATGGCCGGTAACAGTGTGATATTAAAACCGTCGGAACAGACACCATTAGTGGCTGAGTTGTTTATCAATACATTGAATAGCGTACTGCCAACAAATGTGCTGCAACTGGCACAAGGCGATAGATCCCTTGGCCAAGCTCTGGTGGCGGCAGACATTAATATGGTGGCATTTACGGGTTCTATGGCGGCAGGAAAGCACATTATGGCCAATGCGGCAGCGGGCTTAAAACGCTTAGTGATGGAGCTTGGTGGCAACGATCCCATGATTGTGATGGCGACGGCCAACATTGACGCAGCGGTCAGGTTTGCAGTAGCCAGTTCGTTTGAAAACGCCGGACAAATGTGTACCTCAACAGAGCGCGTCTACGTGGATGAACGTATTGCCGATGAGTTTGAACAGAAGGTGGTGATGCTGGCCAGCCGTTATCAAGTCGGTAAATGGGATGAAGCCAATGTAAATATTGGTCCTTTAGTGAACCCAATGCAGCACCAAAAAGTACTTGAGCAATTGCAAGATGCTAAAGCCAAAGGGGCGAGTTTTTTACTTGGTAGCGATGATTATCCATTACCGTTTATTCAGCCAACCGTGGTTAGCGGAATAACGCCAGAGATGTTAATCGAGCGCGAAGAAACCTTTGGCCCTGTGGTCGCTATCAGTCGTTATAAGCACATTGACGAGGCCATAAGCAGAGCGAATGATAGCCATTATGGTTTAGCTGCAGTGGTGTTTGGTGGCCAGGGCGCTAAAGCGGTTGCTGAGCAACTTGAGGCTGGCATGGTGGGGGTTAACCAAGGTGCGGGTGCCGGTAATGCGCCATGGGTTGGCGCTAAGCAAAGTGGTTTTGGCTTTCATGGTACTGCTGCAGGGCATCGTCAATTTGCCCAAGTACGCGTAATGAGTTATTAAATTTTTGAGCTGGGCAACATTGATTAACCCATTTTTTGGTGAACAATCGCTGGCCCATTTTATGGTTAAAGGTATAAAAAAATGAACACAACAAGTGAAAATTCAGCTTATTTTGTGGTGGCACGTGAACCCGGCGCAGAGCATCCGGCGTTGCCAACGTGGGCTAATTATCAAGCCAATATCGCAGAGCTTAACGATGCAGAGCTGACGCAAACAGAGCGAACTAAGGTGAGCAAAAAAATGTTAGCCGAAGTGCCTGGTGCTTTTCAATTACTCAATGTGTTGTCGGCCGATGAGTGTAAACGGTTAATTTCGGCCAGCGAGACGATGGGCTTTTTACCGGATGCCGCAGTGTCACTGCCTCGTCATGTTCGTCATAACGACAGCTTAACTTGGGTGGTTGATAACACCACTGAGCAAGTCATTTGGGATAGGGTTAAGCATCTTATGGATGACACCTTAGGCATTTTTGATGGTAAAGCCGCCTTAGGATTAAATAACCGTTTCCGTTTTTACCGTTATAACGAAGGCGATTTCTTTAAGCCGCATTCAGATGGTTCGTGGCCAGGCAGCCAAGTGATAGACGGTGAATTAGTGCGAGATGCTTTTGGCGATCGTTACAGTCAGCTGACTTTTTTAATCTTACTGACTGAAGACTTTGAAGGTGGTGCCACCCGATTTTTAGTCAATGCGGATAACCCTAACTTACCGGCAAAACACGGCGATAATGTTAAGACCGTGGATGTCAGAACCCCAGCGGGGAGTGTGCTTTGTTTCCCTCACGGTATGCATCCGCTGCATTGTATTCATAGCTCTGAACCGATTTATCAAGGGATTAAATACATTATCCGCACCGATGTATTGTTTGAGCTGTAGACATAACGATTAAGCGATAAATAATATGATGGGTTAGCTTAACAATAAGCTAACCCATTTTTATGGGGCAATATAAATGATGTGTAGCGTCCGTTACGCTTAACGGAGAGTGGTTCTATATTAGAGAGAACAAACGTTACGTTTATCTATCTCTAGAGGCGATCAGCGCTATTCAATTAACTCTTTATTAACCAAATTTAATCCGTCTCAGTACTTGCTATTTTAGTGACGAGGTTATCTAATTGTGCCGCTTTCTCCACCACATTTAAAGAGGCGTTTACATGAGAGCTGTGCTGTGTAGTTTGTTGGTTGTGAGTGTTGTTTGCCTGTCTGGATGTGCAGCAACGCAAAATAATTTTGCATCCAAAGTGAAAGCTGAAGGTGAGCAACACCTCGACTTGTCCCAGCAATGGGAACAAGGTCAAAAAGACGTTAAAAATGGCAGCAGCTTGTTAGTTGATGGCCGGAATTTGATCGGCAAAGGTAATACGAAAATCCGTGAAGGAGAAAAGCTGATTATCGTTGCCAAAGAAGCGGCACAACAACACCGTGTTGCATTTCAATTGATGGCGAGCACGTTAAACGGTGCTCAAAATGGCGCACGAGCACTGGTATTAGTTGAACGATTAGACGATATTGCCGATCTTTGGGAAGATGCCGACGACATGTATGCAGACGGTAAAGAACTTATCGAAGACGGTAATACCAACCTAGCAGAAGGCCAGAGTTCCATTGAACAAGGTCAAAATATGCTCACCAACGGTCGCACTAGAATGCAGCAAGCTGAATCTCAGTATCAGCAACGAACCGGTCAAGGTTTGGTTGAGCAAATGCATTTAGAAGAGCAGCCTCGTCAGTTCTAGTTAGCGTAAGTCATCATCAAGGCGAGTTAACAATGAAAACCGATATTGCTGACCCAATATCGGTTTGCTGTTTTTAATGCTTTGGCTTAGTGCTTTGGCCTAATGCTGTGGGCTTAGTGCTGTGGGCTTAGTGCTGTGGGCAATAAACTAAAGCGCTTTGCTGTTAAGCCATTATTCAAAATCGGCTTTTACTTCAAACACCATTGCTTCGCCGCTCACCGGGTGATTTAAGCCTAAATACTGGGCGTGCAAATGCAGTCTATTAGCGACAACCCCGTATAAATCATCGCCCACAATCGGCATGTGCAATCCGTCATGATGAGCGCAATGGATGCGCAACTGGTGGGTGCGACCTGTTTTAGGATACAAATGCAGTAAAGTGCGTTTTCCTTGACGTTGATACACCTGCCAAAATGTCTCGGCATGCTTACCGTATTCATAGCACACGAGTTGCTTCGGCCTGTCGTCTAAATCAACCCTAAGCGGCAAGCTAATGTCGCCCTCATCTTGGTCCGGCGCACCTTCAATGAGGGCAATATATCGTTTGGTGACAACGCGCTGAATAAACTGCTGTTGCAGGGCTTTATTGGCCTCTTTGGTGAGCGCTATTACCATTAAACCAGAGGTCGACATATCGAGGCGATGGACAATTAATGGCCCGGTTGCATTAGGATATTGTTGCTGCATGCGGCTAAATACCGAGTCGGTAATGTTTTTACCCGGAACCGATAACAGTTCAGCGGGTTTATTAATAATGGCCATCGTCTCATCTTGATAAATAATATCAATCGGTAAGTCTTTACCTGGATTAATCAGTAACGGGTCATCATCAACCTGCATGCCTGTTAACATATGAGTCAAAATCGGGCGGCATTTTCCGTGGCAAGCAGGGTAGTAGTTTTGATGTTGTTTGATTTCAGATTTAGGTGATGACCCCCACCAAAACTCCGCCATGGCAATGGGGGTTAATTGATGGCTAAACGCATATTGCAGCAACTTAGGTGCAGCACATTCGCCAGCCCCAGCGGGCGGTAAATGATTGGGAGCATCATTAAAAATATCGTTTAAATCCCGCGCTTCACCTAAGGTATTTAAAAATTGATACTGGGCAAATAGCTTTTTTTGTAAGCCATTAGACAGTTGTTTACGCTGATATTTAAGCTGCTTAATCTGTTGTTGCAGGCTACCGAGTTGTGATTGTGTCGCGTCTATTAGAATCTGCCATTGTTGCTTTAACCCGTTAAGCTGGTGCTTTTGCTGCACGCTTTGACGGCTTAACTCAATCGACAATCTTTTATACTCATCGGCACTTATGTTTGATAGCGCTAATGCCGAATCTGCTTGCTCACGCTCTATTTTTCGTTGTTTGCGACTTGCCACAATTAAACCGCGTTGCTGCTCAAGTTCGGTGGCAGATTGCTGTTGTTGCTGATGTGATTTCGCGGTTAGCGTCGCCAGTAATGGATTGGCTTGTTGCTGACTAATCGACAGATTAATTTGATTAATCTGTTTATTCTCGGCACTAAAAAAACTGTCTTGGGTTAGCATGTCAAATACTGGCGGCACAAACGGTGGCAAGATATTTTTATCAGCCAATTTACCCGAAAAAGCTGCTAAAAAACCGATATTCCCTTGAGGATTTTTTACCACCAACACACCAAACATTTTACCAATCACCATACCGCGATCGTTTACGCTGTCTAAGCCAAAGTTATGTTGCCAAGGGTTTGATATAAGTAAGTCTTGTTGCAACTGCTCAGCAGCCTGCAAACATATTGGGTGTGGCTGATAATAGAACGGAAAGGTAAACGACTCAGGCTGGCTGTGCTCAGCAATACTGTGATTAAAAGGAATAAAATACGGGTCGTTAACAGCCATTACACACACTCACAGTACAAAAGGGTCGCTATTTTACCCCGTAGCGGTTTGTGATGCATCTATAAGTGCATTGCAGGTTTGGTATTAGTTCCTATCACCTTGGAGACACTTGCTGACATAGGATATAAATAGTCAAAAAAAATCCCCGCGGATAAACACCGCCGGGATAATATTTTAAAAAGCTCTCTCATCGCAAGCTCAGGCTATAGACCCAAAACGACTTAGGCTTTAGCCACTCTGTGCAAGGCACAAACTTTATTACCATCTGGATCGCGAAGATAAGCTAAATACAAGTCAAACGCTGGACCTGAGCGTACCCCAGGCGCATCTTCACAGCCTGTGCCGCCATTGGCTACACCTGCAGCATGCCATGCATCAGCCAATGCGGGTGTTTCAGCGGCAAAACCGATAGTCGTGCCATTGCCATGACATGCTGACTCACCATTAATGGGTTTAGTTAATGCCAATATACCCGTTGGCGTCATGTAAAAACACCGACCTTTGTCATCAATCTTGCCAGCGGCGTGGCCCAATGTTGCTAAAATTGCATCGTAGAACTTCTTTGATGTTTGGATGTCATTAACGCCGATCATAATGTGACTAAACATAGTAACTCTCCTTGTATGAACTCAACTGAATTCAATGGTTATCAGGCCCATCTATATCTTCACGACGGGTTTAGCTTATTGATGTGTTTTTATTGTCTAACATTGAGCTTAGTTAAGCTCAAATTTGAGGTTTGATAAACAGAAAATAATGTTGCTACGTTTACTTTGGCATTAAGTTTTGCCGCCAGTAAATACATACCTGCCAATTTTCGATGTATAAAAATAGCATCGGTTGGCGGGGTATGCCATTCATTTTGTTGGGTACTCATGACTTTACCTGCTTGAGTAATGCGTTTAGCTAAATTACTTGCGCCAAAGTCGTAATCCCCGTCAAAGCGAAGTGGCTCGCAAGCTTGATAGAAAATATCAATAATTAATTGTTGCTGGGCGGGATCAATTTGATCTTGAAAAAAGCCAATTTGCTTGGCTGCAGCCGTCATTTTAGTCTTGTCTTCATCAGCGGCTCCTAGCATGAGCTCTAGGTAGCCATCTGATAACGTATCACTGATCGCTCGCGTAGCGCCAAAGTCGAATAGAACGATTTTTTGAGTATCTTTTTGATACTGAAAATTGGCAAAGTTAGGATCAGACTGGACTAATTTAAATTCAAATAGCTCTTTAAAGCACAAGGCCATTAGCGTGGTAGCAATTTGATCCCGCACCTCTTGTGGTGATTGTGCTAATGACTCAATGGCCACCCCTTCGACAAACTGCATGCACAAAATACTGTCATTACTGAGTTGCTTATATACCTTGGGCACAATAAAGCTTGGGTCGTCAGCCAATTGCTGCTGATAAAGTGCTATTTGTTGTGCTTCGAAGTGATAATCTGCTTCGTTATGCAGCTGCGCTTTAGCTTCAGCCAATAAGGTATCGAGTTTAACGTTTGCCGGAATAAGGCGTGAGACTTTTAATAATGTGGCAACGTTGTCGATATCGCTGTCGATACTGTCTCGAATACCTGGGTATTGAATTTTGATTGCCAGTTTTTCGCCAGTCTCTAAATAGGCTAAATGCACTTGGCCAATAGAGGCCGCGGCAAATGGGCGTAATTCAAATTGAGCAAACGGAGCAAGCCAGTCTGGGCCCCAATGCTCAACTAATAAATGGGTTAATTGCTTATGTGGCATAGCTTTAGCGTCTGAACGCAGTTTTGCGAATATGTCTGCTAACTCGGGAGGCACGAGATCGCCCGCATCCATTGACAACATTTGACCCACTTTCATCGCGGCGCCGCGCAGCTGTGACAACTTGTCTGCTACATGGCCAATGTTGGTTGGGGTCATCATCAGTTGTTGCATTGATGGTGATTTGCCTTGGCTAAACTGTTTTGCGCCTTCAAACAGGACGTTACCCGCTAGGCGTGAAGCCAGCCCACCCATTTTTGATAATCGAGATAAACGGCTAGTTGGCACTTTGGCTTCATTATTTTTCATCATCACTCACTTGTTTCGCGTAAATGGGGAACGCATGTAGTCATTGTACGCTTAAGTTGATTATTTCGTTCAATATGCGCTGATGCCCTAGTCAGAAATAGCGGTATTTTATGTTAATGTTATTGGGACTCATAAACTAATAATAAGAAAAGGACCCTCGTTTGAGTATTATTAATCAATATTTGAGCCAAGCGGAATCGCTGTTTAAATCTAAAAATTATTCGTCGGCCAGAATATATGCTCGTAAAGTGGTTAAGCGTGATGATAGGCACGTTGGCGCCCTAGCATTATTAGGCCACATTCATTTACAGCAGCAACAATATGCCCAAGCCGAAAGCTATTTTGTTAGCGCTGTATCGATTGAACCTCATACGGTTTCAGTGTTGACGGGGTTACTGGCTATAGCTGAAGTGAAACAAGACTTTTTCTCGGCTAAAGGCTATTTAGAACAGTTAATTAATCTGCAACCACAGGTCGGCCAATACCGTTATAAACTGGGGCTAGTCGCGACTAAAGTGGCCGATATGGCATTAGCTGAACACAGTTTTGAATGGTGTGTTGAACATGATTTTGAAGAGCCAGCGGTGCAGCTCAATTTAGGTCATATTTATAAAGCGAAAGGTGATACTGAGCGCGCGGCTAATTTTTATCATCAGTATATTCAATTAAGCCCAAAGCAAGTCGGTGTTGGCTATTGGAGCTTAGCTGATTTAAAGCAGTATCGATTTAGCGCTAATGATTTAGCGTTATTACAACACTTTGCTTCGGACGCGTCGCTCAGTAAGCAAAATCAGGCGTTAGTTTATTTCGCCTTGTGTAAAGCCTATGAACAACATCAGCAAATCGATAAAGCCTGTGAGTCGATGTTATCAGCCAATCAAATTATGGCGGTTTATCGGCCATTTAAGCAGCCTTTGTTCGCTAAAATTGTGTTGTCTTTACTTGGACATACTCCGTCGCCACATATTGATAGTTTACCGACAACTGGCCAAACGCCCATTTTTATTGTCGGGATGCCGCGTTCTGGCACCACTTTGGTTGAACAGATTTTAGCCTGTCATAGTGAGGTAGGTGCTACCGATGAGTTACCATTTATGGAGCGATTTGCGCTACAAATGGACATGTCGGGCGGTTATCAATCTCAATTAAGCCAGCTTTCTGCTAATGAGATTATGCAGTTCCGCCAACGTTATTTAACCGAAGTGGATCATTATTTTACCGAGGCACCGACTTATGTGATTGATAAAAATCCGAATAATTTTTTGCATATTGCCCTCATTAAAAGCTTATTTCCCCAAGCAAAAATTATTAACGTGGTGCGTAACACGGTCGACAATGGTTTGAGCGTGTTTAAGCAGTTTTTCAGTTTTGGTCACGATTATTCGTATTCGTTTACGGGAATAACCAGTTACTGGCAGCATTATTTAGACATCATGGCGCATTGGGACAAACTGTACCCGAACGAGATATTACATGTGTGTTTTGAGCAACTGGTGCGTGAACCAGACTCGCAAATTCAGCGCATGCTGGACTATTGTGGCTTAACTACTCAGGCGCAATGCTTTACTTTTTATGAGTCAGATCGCGCCGTATTAACGCCCAGTGCCAGTCAGGTTAGGCAGCCTATGAACCCTAAGGCTATTGGTCAGGCTGCTAAGTACCAGCCTTTTATTGCGGCGGAAATTGCGCAACTTGATGCGATTGCCAAAAAAGCATCGCAGCAATTTTTTGGTTAATAAAATGGCGCCAATAAGGCGCCATTTTATCTGATTAGGATTAATGCTAACTCACTTTACCGTGGCAGGCTTTATAGCGTTCGCCGCTGCCGCATGGGCAAGGACTGTTGCGTGATTGTGGTGCCGCGATAGGACTGGCGGTTGTTGCCGTCGCCGCTTTAGCGGGGTGATTTTTACCAACGCCACTTTTGGAGACGACGTTAGGTGTCGCGGCTGCCGATTTGTTGCTACCTTGATATTGTTCGCTTAGTTCAATATTCATACACGCCACGACAACCAATTGTTCGAAGGCTTTTATCGCCGAGCCCGAATGCATTAGTTGCAGCGATTTAGCGCATTGGGAGGCTTTGACCATGGTTTGCTGGCGCAGGGCATGATAATGCGCCCAACCGGCTTTAGTACACTCAAATTGCAGCCATAACACCCGCCAATCGGCAACAAACTCAGCCATCAGCAACCTAAATGCACTCACTTCTTCAGTTGTGTTTTGGGCATTGTGATTAATTTCAGTTAACAGCTCATTGGTTAAATATTCAACCTCTGCCGCAGGCATGATCAGCGGGGAATTAAATTGCTCAGTGATGAATGTTGCAGGTAAGTCTGGGTTAAAGCCGACGAATTGACTGCTTAATGCGGTTGATTGATCGTCTACTATTGAGCGAGAGTGTTGAAAAACAGTGCGCCAAAATTGGCTTGAACCAGCAAGGTCTATCACTAAGTGCACTCGATACTGGTCACTGTTATTTTCCACTTTGTGATGTTTCCAAGAGTCGAAAATCCAACACTCCCCCGCACCCATGTGGACTTGTTTGTCATGACAAAAAAACTGTACTTGTTCGGTGGTGGTAATAGGAATATGTACGCGAACGCGTTTATACCAATGATAATTGATGTCTGAATGCAGTGGTACTTGTGCGCCAGGGGATAAACGCATTAAGCGTGAACGACTGAGTACTTCGCCAAATGAGGCTAATATTTGTTTGATGTAAGGGCTTTTATCTAGCGCCAATGTGGGCTTCATTGGCCCTTTAAAGTCATTATTAAATTCGCCGTTGACCGAGATTAACGGAATGGCAGAATTGCCTTGAAAACCTTCATGATGAGTCACCCAATCTGATTCGGTAAATTGCTCGATCTCTTTGGTTAATTGACCAACATCAAAGCTAAAAGGTAACTGATAAAACTCATGGGGTAACTTCATAATTTGGCTCTCTGCTGTTTAGCTTAACGCACCATGGCATTGTTTAAATCGTTTGCCAGACCCACAAGGGCAGGGACTGTTACGAGCCACATTATTATAGATAGGGACTTTTGTTAATGGCTTTGTTAATGGTGCGGCTTGCGGTTTTGCTAATGGCACGGTTGGCTCAGCAATGTCGTGTTGCTGCCATTGAGTGTCATATATTGGATGACCGCGTTCGTGTAAATGATGATTGATTTTGTTCAGTGTCGTAGAAGTACTCGGCCAAATTTTGGCAATGTCATGATAGTTTTCGAGCCACTTATTGGGTTTGGGTGTCGATATGGTGTAGCGAGAATGCGCTAATGGCTTACTGCATAATTGCGCTAAAGCTGGGTCGAAATCCGTACCGGTAAATTGACAGAGTTGCTTAACGGTTTTCGCAGGGTTGGCAATTAATTGATCATAAGACACCATGCACCAGCGATTGCTGTCGATCTTTTGCAATGAATCCATAATAGCTTCATTAGCCGCTTGCCATTGAAATGCGGCGATAGCCTGCAATGGTTGCTGATTTAACTGTTGCCATTTTTCTGGAAGCAGTAGCGACCAATTGTGTTTATCCCACCCCGGTAAGTTAGGGTAAGTGACAAACTTATTCGACCGCCAAGCTTGCATAATACTGCTAATATTTTCTTTGGGTTCTCTGACGAGGTAGATAAACAAGGCGTCAGGAAATAGCGCATTAAAAAAATCGACTCGTAAGCTATTCTTGGGGGTTTTCTCTAAAAAACGAATACTCGCATCGCTATTTTTTTCGGGCTTATGGCCTTGGTTATCTTGCAGCGCATCGCTAAAACGGTGCAATAATTGCTGACGTAAATCGGCATCAATATCCTGTTCCGTTAAGGCATTAGAACTAAATTGACGGTAGGCAACATTCAGTTTGGGAATGGTTTCAATCAGCGCATGGCTCTCCCCACCAATAGTGAATATTGACTGGCTTTTTGATAACACCTCGAACAACAGGGTACTGCCAGAACGGGGCGCGGATAAAATAATAATGGGCCGATCAAATGGGTGCATAGCAGTATGATGTTATTGTTATATTTATTTTAACATCATACCCACACTGGCAACCTATGGCTACTTTATCAATTTCAGTAAGGCCTTAAAGCGATCACCTTGGGCAACATGCTGTAGTTCAAATAGCAGTGATTCGACATTGGTAAGTTTAGCGCCATCATTGAGCATCATTTGCACTCCAAGTACTTTATTGTCTGTACCCCGAGATGACACCGCATCGGCGACAAGATGCACTTGATAGTCGTTAGCCAATAAGTCTTGGCAGGTTTGGTAAACGCAAACATGGGTTTCAATACCGGCTAGGATCACGTTGTGACGTTTTAATGAGTTAAGTTGTTGTTTTACTTCTTCACAGTGCCAGCCACTAAAATGCTTTTTAGCTATGGGTTGTGTGGTTTGCGACAACAATTGTGAGAGTTCTTCGCTAGTATGGCCTAATTTATCGGGTAATTGTTCTAACCAAATAATGGGGATATCAAATAGTTGTGCACCTTGAATTAATATCGCAAGTTTTTGGTGTAGCGGGGCCGATTGCTGCATAACTTGGGCGAGCTTACCTTGTACGTCCACAATCATTAATACACTTTGTTCTGCTGTTAGCATGGTCAGTTACTCGAATAGATTAAGTGAGCTTTCGAGTATTGGTTATTTTGACGATGGTGAAAATAGGCATTTAGTCTATTATGCTTTATGGGATTATTTACACTGGAGCGTCAGGGATTGATATGAACAAACGAATTATTATTTGTGCCGATGGCACCTGGAATCGGCCAGAAAAAGATCTTGAAAAAGATCACGCCACTAATGTGCTTAAACTCGCCAGAGCGATAAAGCCTATTGCCGATGATGGTGTGCCCCAGCAGGTGTTTTACGATTGGGGGATTGGTTCCTACTATGACTCGATGATTGGCGGCGCGACGGGGCGAGGGCTGCATAAAAATATTATGGATGCTTACCGCTACATAGTGCAAAACTATTCCCCTGGTGACCAAATATATTTGTTTGGGTTTAGCCGAGGTGCTTATACAGTGCGTTGTTTGTGTGGCCTAATTAACAATTGCGGTATTGTTACTCGGCCAGATGCCAAGCTTATCCAGCAAGCCTTTGACCACTATAAAATGAAAACTAAACCCTTCGCTCCAGATGGTGAACGTTCGCTGCAGTTTCGTCAGCAGCATTCTCATCCATCACGTGATGTGGCGTTTGTTGGCGTGTGGGACACAGTCGGAGCCATGGGGATCCCGGTGTCTTTTTTAGGCCTGTTTGAAGACAAAGATGAGTTTTACGACACTAAACTTGGCCGTAATGTAAAGGTGGCGCGCCACGCGCTGGCGCTTGATGAACATCGCAGCGACTTTGAACCGACACTTTGGCAACCCCGAAGTGGCATTGATATCAAGCAAGTGTGGTTTGCTGGCGCCCACAGTAATATTGGTGGTAGTGTTGCGCCCAATTCAGACGGTAGTACCTTGTCGGACATTGGATTGCAGTGGATGATTAGCCAAGCAATGGCATTTGATTTAACGGTAGAATTGCACTTAGCTGATACATTGTTGCCTAACCCTATGGCTGATATTGAAGATTCGTATCGCAGTTTTTATCGGATCAAAAAGCGTTTTTACCGTGAAGTAGCCCCTGTACTTGAGCCCGCACTTAAGTCTGAGCTTTCGCTAATACAGATCCATCAATCGGTTAAAACCCGTTGGTTAAATGACGATCGTTACCGGCCTCAAAACTTAGTAAAATACATTGATAACTATGGCTGGCCCGATAAACTGGTTGATTAGCCACTTTTGATTCGTCGCTTTTAATTAACATCAGGTATTAAGGAAAACATCTTGTTGCGTCTATTTTTATCGCTGAGCATTGTCATTGGATTATTGTCGGTGTCGTTGATTTTACCTGGGGCTGAACTCACTTCAGTACAAGCTCAACAACAAAAGCCACCAGCCAAACGGATTATTGCCTTGTCACCTCATGGGGTTGAAATGCTGTTTGCTATTGGTGCTGGGGAGTCAATTTTAGCCACCACTGATTATGCAGATTATCCCGCAGCGGCTAAAGATATTCCCCGTATTGGTGGCTATTATGGTATTCAGATAGAGCGGGTGATTGAGCTAAATCCAGATTTGATCATCGTTTGGCAAAGTGGCAACAAACAGGGCGACATTAATCAGTTGCGTGATTTAGGCTTTACCCTGTTTAATAGCGACCCTAAAAACTTAGCCGATGTGGCCACTGATCTTGAAGCGCTCGGTAAACTGACGGGTAACGAGGTGCAAGCGCAGCAAGTGGCGACAGATTATCGTCAACAACTAGCCCAAATCAGGCTAAAAAACCAAGCCAAACCTGCAGTCAAAGTGTTTTATCAGTTATGGTCTACACCACTAATGACCGTTGCAAAAGGCAGTTGGATCCAACACCTTATTGAAGTGTGCCACGGTGAAAATGTGTTTTATGACGCTGCTAGTGAGTACCCGCAAATCAGTATTGAGAATGTGTTATTAACTGGAGCCGAAGTAATTTTACAAAGCCAAGATGAAGGCAATGTATTAGGCATTAACTGGGCCGATTGGCCTGAATTACCCGCAGTAAAAAATCAGCATATTTACCAGTTTGATGCCGATTTACTTCATCGGGCCACCCCAAGGGCGATTCAAGGCGTTAATGCGGTTTGTGGGGCGTTGGATAAGGTAAGAAGGTAGATTATTGAACTGGTGCGTTTTGCACTGTTTCTTATGGCCTGCGGCCACTAACGTCGTGGCGCTTCGCCCACACCAGACCAAGAGGAAACCAACGGCTGTTCCCTCTTTACTCTTTATCAAAAATTGGCCCAGCCGCCCCGCAACATTTTCAAACAGCGAAAAGGTCGCCATGGGGATTAATCCAGCTTTTAACTTTGTTTGTATTCTGCCTCAGCCTTATTCGAAAATGCTAACGCTTCCGATAGGCCATCCTTGGCCAACGAAAGCTAGCCTGACGTCCTGTCAGGCTCACGCTATTTTCTTCAACGGCCTCAAGTTCAGAGTTGAATTTGTCCCTTTTTAAATCAAAAACCAACTTGTTTTTACCCCAATTCTTGCTGGCCATCATTAGAGCTCAAGCCTCTGCCGACTAAATTTGCCATAGATAACTTAATGAACTGGCAAAAGGCGAGGCTTGTCCCGATTTTTTTAGATGACGGGCTACTATTAGAGTTTTACGTACACAATCACGGTGATTGAGATAAATCAAACAAATTGAAAACAGTGACTTACGCTATTGATTGAAAACACTACGAACTGGTATGGTAGTGCGCTTGCATAGGGTTTAGAGCAGTTTGGTGTTGTAGATAATCTAAGTTTGATTTAATCAATGGAGTAGCAACTGTGTACACTTTTAAGAACACAGAAATTACCAATAAAAAATCATCTGAATATGAAACTAAATCGATGCTGTATCTAATGGGAATGCGCCCAGATAGTGATATGGTAGAGATTGTGGTGGTGGATTGCTTTAACGACGTTACTGGCGTAAATGATAACTTTACGATAATGCTTGATGTTCAAAGTAAAAACTACAGTACATTCAACCCATCGCGAATTGGAGATAGCCTTTACACCTTATTCGATAACTTCGTATCAAAATTTCAATTTCATGATTATGTTCTTTTTAGTAAGCCATTTAATCATAGCTATGTTTTTGACTCAAGTTTACGTTCGTTTGACTACAGCAACATCAAGCCTAAAACGCAACAACGTATAGAAAAAAAGCTACGAGAAGTCATCATTAAGAATCATAAATCTCTTGATGAAATAAAGTTCATAGAGTTTTTAGATGAAGTAACGTTTTTTAATGATGACTATCCTTGCAGTCATTATATTAAGGAACTTTCTAATTTTAAATCAAAGACAATAATAAATGATTTAACTTATGGAAATATTTTTGACGAAATACGAGATAAGCAATCAGCTTTAAAAAATTCAGAGATTGAAAATGAGACTATCTTAGAGCCTCGTGAAGTGTTAAGGCTAGAAAGATACATAACTAAGTCACAAATAAACTCTCTTATTATAAGCAGAATTATAGGGGTCGCTGATATTTTTAAGGGGAGGGGTATTCCTATTGACTTTATGACAGTTGTTACTAATGAAGGGCTTGGAAAGAATAAAGATGCGTTGAAAGATACGATACAAGACTGCAACTCTAACCTCAGTAGAACATTATTCGATAAGGGAACGTCTAAGAAATTTTGGCGACTATCTGAAGCAGTTATAAAAATGGTTAGAACATCTGAATCTAACTGTGTTTGTGATTTATACGATGAGTTACGGATAAAAGTAAAAAATATGCCCCCACATATGGATAAAGTATCCACATTATATTTGATCTCGTTGGTTCTTCAAGGAATGAATAATGATTTTTAAGGTTTTTGGTGTTGGTAATAAAGCAGAGTCTTTTTTTGAGGATAGGCTTAGCGAGAAAGTAAATGTAATTTACAGCGACGATAATAATCGTGGTAAGACTCTTGTTATGCAGGGGCTTCTTTATACTATAGGTAACAACTCAATTTTCCCTGATGGGTTTGATGAAAAATCATATACATTTTACTCATTGATTAGAATAGGTGAAATCGATTATCAATTTGTACGTAAAGGTTCAACTTTTGTAGTTAAAAGCGAGGGGCTTTTAAAAATATTCGATACTGAATCTGAACTTAGAACATTTTTATCAACCGTGATTGGAACTATACCAAAAGTACAGAAAAAAGGTATGGATGTAACGGTCGATCTAACGACTTTTTATGAAATGTTTTTTGTCGGGCAAGACAAAAGAAACCCATCATCTCTTATTGGTAATGCTTTCTTCAAGAAAGATGACTTCAAATCTATGATATGTCAGTTAGCTGGGATTGAAAGACCGAACTTCGATAGTGATGATGAACTAGAAACAAAACTAAAAATTAGTGAACTTAAAGTTCAATATAAATCTCTAGTTAAAAAATTATCAATGCTGTCTGAAACACCATCACTTGCGTTGTTGACCTCTAAGATAGCAGATCATGAAGATGCTCGTTTAGTTCGAACTAAAGCAAAGCAACTCGCTGAAGAGATAAATGAGAAACGCAAGCAGCGTAACAGAGAGACAGTGAGAATAGAAAAACTCACTACACTCACAAATGAGCTAAATTCATTGAACCGAAATATGGATTTAGGTGAAATTGTTTGTTCAGATTGTGGTTCAACTAATATTGTATTCAAAAACAAGAGTATTGAGTTTGATGTAAGTAATATAGAGGTTAGAAATGAAATATTGAAATCTATATCTGAGAATATAGCGGATAAAAATGAAGCTGTCGTGTCATTTAGTCATGAGATAAACACGCTGCAAAGTAGGTTGTTAGATTTAGAAAAAAGCACGCCGCCAGATTTATTTCAATTGGCAATGTTTAGTGAAAACATTCGTACGGAAGAGCAATACGATTCAGATGCACACGAAATATTATTAACAATTCAAGAGCTAGAGAATCAAAAAACCAGCCTTAAAAAAGGTTTCAATGACACTAAAAATCAATGTGTGGAATACTTAAAACTTATTGTTAATTCAATGAATCGTTATCGTGATGGAATAGACCCAAATGCTCGCCTACATTTCAACGATCTATTCTCAAAAGCGAATAATGTATACTCAGGCAGTGACGAGCAAGAATACTATTACTGTAGAGTAATGGCGATTAATAAAATTCTAGAACACAATTTTCCAATAATCATTGATTCATTCAGAGATGGTGAGCTTTCTAGTTATAAAGAAGAGAGAATGCTTGGTGAATATATAAATTTAGAAAAGCAGGTTATATTGACTTCAACTTTGAAGAAAGAGGAATACAATAACGGGAAGTATTCCGATCAAAGAATTAATAGTATCGATTATAGTAGGCACCCTAATGGTAAGTTATTATCTACCGATCACAATGAAAAATTTAAAAAGTGTATTGACGCTTTCGGTGGTTTAATCATTTTGTCCTAATACTTCATCTGATAAAATCATAAATTTTCTAGTTTGCCGTAATTTCCACAATAAACTCGAATTCATATGATAGTAGTAAATGATTAAAGTCATCGACTGGGTGATGCCAGAACTCAGCAGTTACGGAATTTCAATTCGTAAACAATAGGTTCAGGTCTGGCGTTTTGCTACTGGACATTCAGCTTAGTTTTACTAATCCTGTATTGGTGGACTAGAGCATGAAATCTAGCTCATTTCTGTCCATAAACGAGTTGATAGTAAGATCAAGCCACCCATGATTATTGGCGAATATTTAAGCATTGGTCTAGTCTTTAGTTAAGACCAAGTCACCCATGATTATTGGCGAATATTTAAGCATTGGTCTAGTCTTTAGTTATCTTTATTTACTTGCAGGTAATGAATGATGGCCAGACCAAGACAAACAATAGTCAGTTTAGATGACACGCCCTATTATCACTGCTGTTCACGTGTTGTTCGTAAAGCATTTCTATGCGGTATTGATAACACGACGGGTGAAAACTTCGAACATCGACGAGAGTGGGTTGATTCACGCATTGTTGAACTTGCCACCATTTTTGCAGTTGATATCTGCGCCTATGCGGTGATGAGTAACCACTTGCATGTTGTGGTTAAGGTTGATGCAGACAAAGCCAAAAACTGGTCAGATAAAGACGTACTTTTTCAATGGCACAAAGGCTTTAAGGGCACATTGTTAACGCAAAAGTTTATCAAAGGTGAAGACCTAAACGAATTTGAGCTTAAAACAGTGAATGATTGTATTACTCAATACCGACAACGCTTGGTCGATATCAGTTGGTTTATGCGTTCCTTGAGTGAGCCGATTGCCAGAATGGCTAATAAAGAAGATAAATGCACTGGCAGGTTCTGGGAGGGACGTTTTAAATCCCAGGCGTTATTAGATGAAGCTGCGGTATTAGCTTGCATGGCCTATGTCGATTTAAACCCTATTCGCGCAAAAATGGCAACAACCCCCGAAACCTCAGATTACACTAGCATTCAACGTCGAATAAACTCAGCGATAAAAGGTGAACAACCAGCAGAGTTACTGCCTTTTGTTGGTAATGAACGTCAAGGAATGCCTAAAGGACTGATGTTCCGTGTAGAAGACTATATTGTACTTGTAGAAGATACCGGCCGTATTATCCGTGAAGACAAGCGGGGTGCTATTAGCTCAAGTAGCCAACAGATCCTAAACAGACTCAATATTCCCGCAGAAAACTGGTTAAAAATAACCACCGAATTTGGTCATTTATTCAAAGGTGCGGTCGGTGCGTTACCGGCATTAACTGAATATTGTGAGCATCTAGATAGAAAACGACGACAAGGTGCATCAAACTGCCAGCGTTGGCTGTGCGCTTAACCGTTAATTTATAAAACCTGCCACTTAATTTCTACTTGATTAATATCAGGTTTTTATGTTGTGTTGGATTTATTATATTGACCGCGTCTAAACATTGCGAGCGTATTTTTTTGATGAAATCTATTGTCTTCCCATTTGGCTAGTCATAGAAGGCTATCGTCATCTAGGTTGAAAGAGGTTAAGTTAATTAGCTAGAAAAATGGGTGGCATTGTTGCTTGCAGGAAAGTCATGGAGCAGAAAGTATCAAAGCTTCGAGTGAGTATTGCAAAGGTAACCCCTGTGGTTACCGGGTAACATAGTACGCCTTAGTGGAGGCTTGAGCCGTATGCAGTGAAAGTTGCACGTACGGTTCTTAGGAGAGCGGCACTTGGCAACAGGTGTCGCTTATCCGACATAAACGAGTTAGTAACGCTTGCAAAAGTCTAAATTCAACTCTGAACTTGAGGCCGTTGAAGAAAATAGCGTGAAGCTCACATGGATGTGAGCTTAGCTTTCGCGGTACAGGATGTACCATCGGAAGCGATAGCATTTTCGAATAAGGCCGAAGACGGTTACAGATGAAGTTAAAAGCTGGATAAATCCCCGTGGCGACCTTTTCGCTGTTTGAAAATGTCGCGGGGCGGCTGGGAGTTCCAAGAGGGAACGGCCGTTGGTTTCCTCTTGGTCTGGTGTGGGTGAAGCGCCACGACGTTAGTGGCCGTAGGCCATATCTTAAACCCACTTTTGTCCATAATTTACTTAGAAGTCTTGATTGAAAATGCCTAAATTCAACTCTGGACTTGAGGCCGTTGAAGAAAATGACGTGAGCTGGCCATGGACGGCCAGCTAGCTTTCGAGGGGAAGGGACGCCCCATCGGAAGCGTTAGCATTTTCACTCTTTACAATAAGATGGGCTGAAGCAGGTTACAAACGAAGTTTAAAGCTGGATCAATTTCCGTCGCAATTTTTTCGCTGCTGTTGTTTGGTTAAACAGCGAAAATGTTGCCGGAACGGGAGGGGTGATCCAAGAGGGGATTGCTGTTGATCCCCTTTTGGCCCGTGCAGGGTGGAACCTTGCGATCTTAAGCGTTAGTGGCCGCAGGCCATATCTTAAACACACTTTTGACCAAAAATGATTTAATCACTATTAAATATATTACCTACAGGCATCAATCGTTTCTGTTCGCGAAGTAGATAACCCCCCTATATCCATAAAACAAAAAGTGTCCGCTCGGACACTTTTCTATTGAACGGACAGTTTTAAAGCTGTCCGCGGACACTTTTATGCTGTTCGGCTATCTTTTTTAATTCTTATCATTATGAAAAATAACAATAAATAACTATTGGCATGGCTTGTGCTTTACCTTGGTATATACGTGAAGTGGTGTGTGTTGTCAGCACCGACTGGGGAACTGAGATGATTAAAGACACAAGTAGCCAAGATACCGTTATCGCGCCGAAGTTAGGCAATAAGTTGCGCTTACCCTTGATAATAGGCTGCGGTGCTATTTTGATGAGTGCATTGGTGTGGGCAAGTTTAGGCCATGACAGCTCAGTGCGTTCAGTTGATGGTGCTGACTTACGCTTAGCAACGCTAACCCGTGGCACCTTGGTTCGTGATATCGCCACCACAGGTAAAATTGTGGCGGCTAACGCGCCGATTTTATACAGCACTGAAGAAGGTGTGGTGACGTTACTCAGTCTGCCCGGCGATGAAGTTGAGCAGGGACAAGTGGTGGCCAAGATTGAAAGCCCGCGTTTGCAAAGTGAGCTGCAACAGCAGCAGTCATTACTTGAAGGTATGCAAGGTAATTTAGAGCGGTCTAAGTTGGATGCTCGCCGTGAGCAGCTTAGGGTGAGCCAGATATTAGACATGGCGAAAGTGGATTTAGAAGCCGCTGATCGCGAAAGCCGTCGTGGCGATCAATTGATTGAGTCGAGTTTGATCAGCAAAATCGATTTTGAAAAAAGCAAAGATGACTTACACAAAGCAAAATTACTGCATAAGCACGCCCAGCAAGAAGTCGAGTTGATGCGCGACACCCTCAGTTTTGAAATTAAAAACCGTACCCTTGAAGTACAACGCCAAGCACTGGTAGTGAGTGAGTTAACCCGCCAAGCCAATGCCCTCAATATTATTGCCCCTGTTAGCGGCATTATTGGTAATTGGCTGGTGGAGCAAAAGGCCCGTATTGGCGCGAGCCAGCCGATGTTAACCGTAGTCGATTTAACGGCCTTTGAAGCAGAACTGGCTGTGCCAGAGTCTTATGCTGATGAGTTGGGACTGGGTATGGATGTTGAGCTGAGCTTTGGCAACGTCAATGTGGTAGGGCAATTGTCGTCAATATCACCTGAAGTACGCAACCGTGAAGTGACTGCCAGAGTGCGTTTTGCCGACAGTAACACCTTATCTTTGCGCCAAAACCAACGTTTATCTGCCCGAGTATTACTGGAAAATCGCCCCAATGTGTTGATGGTAAAGCGCGGTGATTTTCTCAATCTTGGCGGTGAAATGGCCTACCAAGTGAGTGAGTCTGTTGCCCGCCATAAAACGGTCAAGCTTGGCGCACGCAGTATGAGCCAAGTTGAAGTGCTTGAAGGGGGTGAAGAAGGTGAGGTGTGGGTGATATCGGGCACCGAAACCTTTAAACATGAACCCAAGATTCAGATCCGATAACTAATTTGATAAACAGGTCGAGAACTTAAGCTGACAGCGTAAGTCGATAACTACAAATACTAATCGAGTAAGGATATCCCATGACATTCACTCAACGTAGACAATTTATTGCGTTAGCCGCGCTGGTTCTTTTGGCCATAGCCGTTATTTATCGTATTGATAATCATACTGACTGGTTATCTGTCAGTTTGCAGTTAATTGATATGAGCAGCCAGGTATCGACTCGTCTGTGGGATAACAACCCTATAGTCAGTTTACATATTGATATCAGCTCAATTGCACACATTAAGCTACAGTTTTAGCCCTTTTATTAACATAACAGCATTTGGTTTAGCAGCACTTGCATTAGCAGCCATAGCCGCTGGGATGTTACCCCAAATTCACCAAGGAAAGTCACTATGTTATCCATGAAAAACATCAGCAAAGTGTTCAAAACTGATTTAGTTGAAACCCATGCCCTGCGCGATTTTAATCTTGAAGTTAACGAAGGCGAGTTTGTCGCGGTTACCGGTCCGTCTGGTTCGGGTAAAACCACCTTTTTGAATATTGCTGGTCTGCTAGAAGGGTTTACTGCTGGCGAGTATCGTCTTGATGGCGTTAATGTGTCTAATTTAAGCGATAACAAAAGTGCCAAAGTGCGCAATGAAAAA
Organism: Shewanella sp. S1-49-MNA-CIBAN-0167; assembly: GCF_040310145.1. Lineage (NCBI taxonomy): Bacteria > Pseudomonadati > Pseudomonadota > Gammaproteobacteria > Alteromonadales > Shewanellaceae > Shewanella > Shewanella sp. S1-49-MNA-CIBAN-0167. Next base: position 29,896 of record NZ_JBEOPO010000029.1, read on the forward strand.
ATCGGCTTTATTTTTCAAGGTTTTAATTTAATCACCGATCTTAATTTAGCCGAAAACGTCGAAGTACCATTACGTTATCGCGGTATGAATGCCAGCGAGCGTAAGCGCCGCGTTGAATCGGCTCTTGAACAAGTGGGCTTAGGTGCGCGGATGAAGCATTTACCGACCCAATTGTCTGGCGGGCAACAACAGCGCGTCGCGATAGCGCGTGCATTAGCGGGGGAGCCACGGTTTTTACTCGCCGACGAACCCACAGGGAACCTAGACAGCTTAATGGCACGCCAAGTGATGGAATTACTGGAAAATATCAATCAAAACGGTACCACCATTATCATGGTGACCCATGACCCAGAATTGGCCCGCCGCGCTCAGCGCAATATTCAGATTGTTGATGGTCAAGTATGTGATTTTTCGATGTATCAACACGCTGCCACCGGCACTCGTAACCGCTAAGGGGAATACTGATGTTTTTTTATTATTGCGATTTAGCGTGGCGAAGCATTAGACAAACGCCAATGTTATCAATGTTAATGGTGTTAGCGATTTCGATTGGTATCGGCATTACCATCACCACGCTCAATGTCTACAAAACCATGTCTTATAATCCGGCGGGCGATCGCAGTGAGGTGATTAACTCGGTGCAGTTATGGAGCCAAGGGTTGGATACGTGGGATGAGTTAATGGCAAATATCACTTATACCGATGCGATTAATTTGCGTAATAACAATGGATTAAGCCTTAAGGCAGCGACTTACCGTACTGGCTTAGCCCTGCAGTCTGACAACCTAAAAATTGAGCCAGTGTTGAACGGTGTTCGAGTGACAGATAGGGACTTTTTCCGAATTTTTTCGGTGCCATTTTTATATGGTAGTTACTGGGATGCTAGCGTCGATTTACGCCCTGCTTATCAAGTGGTGATTAGTCAAAAATTAAACTTACGCTTTTTTGAAGGTAAAAACAGTGTGGGTAAAACGGTATTTTTAAACCGTAAACCTTACCAAATCGTCGGGGTGATTGATGACTGGAATCCACAGCCCAAATACTACGATCCTCTCAATGGCGCATTTAATGACGCGGAAGAAATATTTATTCCTTTCTCGTTAACTGGCCAAGAAGAATTTGATGTGTGGGGCAATACCAGTGGTTGGAAATTTGAACCTATGCTGACTTACAAGGATCGATTAGTGTCTGAAAAAGTGTGGATTCAATTTTGGACCGAGCTGGCTACCAACGAGAAAAAGCAAAGCTATCTCGGCTGGTTAACGCGTTATGTCGAGCAGCAACGAGCCATTGGCCGCTTTACTGACACCGCTAAAACCCCCGCAGAATCTGTGCAAATCAGTGATATCGACAAATGGCTTGAAGACAATAATGTGGTACCTAAAGATAACAAAATATTAGTCGGATTAAGCTTACTGTTTTTAAGTGTGTGCTTGGTGAATATCCTCGGGTTATTACTGACCAAATTTTTAAAGCGTGCGCCAGAAGTTGGCGTTCGCCGTGCCATTGGCGCCAGTCGTGGACAGATTTTTAGTCAGTACATGGTCGAAGTGGGCATGATTGGCTTTATCGGTGGCGTGGTCGGGTTGTTGTGGGCGTGGGGCTCGTTGACGGCGTTGCACAGCTATTTTGACATGGACCAAAGTGTGACAGGACTTGATGTCAGTATGTGGTTTATCACCCCGTTAATAGCGATTTCTACCGCGGTTTTGGCTGGTATTTACCCTGCGTGGGTGGTGTGCCGCACTAAACCCAGTGTGTATTTAAAAGCCCAATAAGGACATCATCATGTTACATATTAAACCGATTTTATCCAGTTTAATGCGCAGTAAAAGTTCACCTATTTTATTGTTATTACAGATTATTCTCTCTGTTGCGATTGTGGCCAATGCCAGCTTTATAATTAACGAACGTTTGTCGTTAATGCAGCGTGAGTCTGGTTATGCTGAAGATCAAATACTCACATTTAGTGTGTATAACTTTGACCCCGCCATCGATAATGCGAAGCAAAATCAGGTTGATCAACTCATTTTGCGTTCATTACCGAACGTCATCGATGCCAGTTCCAGCAATATGTTGCCTTTAAGCGACAGTGGCTGGATGGACCGTTATGTTGATGGCCCTAATCCAGATACGGCTAAAAGTACCCCTGGATTTGCTTTTTACTTGGGCAATGAACATTTATTGGATGTGATGGGGGCTAAGTTAATTGCCGGGCGTAATTTTACTGCCGACGAAATCAATAGCAACTTAGATGACAGTGGCATGCTGGCGTTAGTGTCACAGCCCTTAGCCAAAGCCTTTTGGGGCGATGAGTCACCGCTGGGTAAAACCCTATATCAAGGTGAGCAAGCTGTGACGATTATTGGCGTGGTGGATAAGTTGCAAGGTGCTTGGGTTGACCATGAAAACTTTGAATATAGCGTGATCCAAAATATCGACTTTGGTGGCAATGGTAGCAACAAGTCTTACATGGTGCGAGCGTTACCTGAGCATATTCCCGCGTTAGAAGAAGCGATCCGCAAAGCATTGCATGCTGAAAACCCCAATCGCGTGTTTGATAACTTTCAAACGCTGTCAGAGATAAGATCCATTACCTACGGTAATCACCGACTAATGGCGACGGTACTGAGTATTATGGTGGTGTTACTGCTACTTATTACTGCGCTAGGATTAACGGGCATGGTGATGTTTAATATTCAACGTCGCACTAAACAAATCGGTACTCGTCGTGCACTAGGCGCTAATAAGCGTGACATCATTGAATACTTTATGATCGAAAACTATTTAATTTGTATTGTTGGCGGGGTGATAGGCGGCCTGTTGTCGCTCGTGCTGGGTCAGCAATTGATGAAGCTGTACAGCTTACCTATGGTGCCGATAATGTATCCTATCGTATCGGTCATGGGTTTGTTAATGGTTACCACGCTGGCGGTCATCGTGCCCGCCACCAAAGCCGCCAATATTTCACCGGCTATGGCGACCCGCAGTGTGTAAAGAGATTAACATGGCGATATTTTTCATTTAAATTATTTACGATAGCGTGACGATTTGTTATTACGTCATGCTAATGTTGTTTAAACATACTGCCGTTTAAACATACTGTTGTTTAGAGATAACCTAATTGGACGCAAGCATACTGCAATGGACACTATTTTAATTGTTGATGACAATCACCCAATTTGCCAAGCACTTGCGCTAATGATTGAGCTGCATGGCTACCAAGCTGTTTTTTGTCACACACCAGAAGCGGCCATTGAAATTGTCACCAAGCAAGAGATCAGCTTGGCTATTCAAGACATGAATTTTAGCCGCGACACCACCTCGGGTGAAGAGGGCAAACAGCTGTTTTATGCTTTGCGTCAGTTGCAGCCTAATTTACCGATTATTTTAATGACCGCCTGGACTCAATTAGAAACCGCTGTCGAGTTAGTCAAAGCGGGTGCGGCCGATTACATGGGTAAACCGTGGGATGACGCTAAGCTTTTAAATAGCATTAGTAACTTATTATCTATTTATCGATTGTCACAGCAAAATAGCCAACTAAGTCGAATTCACAGCGATCGGATGTCGGCCATTAATGGTGCCGACTTATGTGGCTTGATTTTTGGTAGTGGTGCAATGCAGCGTTGTGTTGACTTGGCGTTGCAAGTTGCCCGCTCCGATGTATCCGTGATGATCACCGGCCCTAATGGTGCCGGAAAAGACAAAATAGCCGATATTTTACAGGCCAACTCGCCATTAAAAGACCAGCCGTTTATTAAGGTTAACATTGGCGCATTACCAATGGATTTATTAGAGGCCGAACTGTTTGGCGCAGAAGCCGGTGCGTTTACGGGCGCTAATAAAACCCGCATGGGGCGTTTTGAAGCCGCTGACGGCGGTACGTTATTTTTAGATGAAATTGGCAACTTGCCTTTGTCTGGTCAAGTTAAGTTATTGCGGGTGCTGCAAACCGGTGAGTTTGAACGTTTAGGCAGTCACCAAACCCGCAAAGTGAATGTGCGGGTGATTAGTGCTACCAATGCCGATTTGGCCGATGACATTGCCCATGGCCGCTTTCGTGAAGATTTATTTTACCGCTTAAATGTGATTGAACTGAGTGTGCCGCCATTGCATCAACGCCAAGATGATATTTTACCGCTAGTGAAACACTTTATTGGTGCTAATTTTAGCCTTGATAAGTCGACCCAGCAGGCGTTAATTAATCATAGTTGGTCGGGTAATGTGCGCGAATTAGAAAATGCCTGCAAAAGGGCGGCGCTATTAGCCAAGTCACCACAATTAACGATTGATGACTTTGGCTTGATGGCGATAGCTAATGGCGGCGCGGCTACCCAGCATGCGCTTGTCGTTGAACATCATTTTGGCCAACGAGAGCAGGGTATGGATGATACTCAGTCGATTTGCGAACCAGATAAGCAACAGATAGAAGATGCCTTAGTGCAATATAATGGCGTTATCGCCAGAGTGGCAAAATCCTTTGGCTTAAGTAGGCAAGCCTTGTATCGCCGGATGGAGAAATACGGCCTTAGGGTGACTAAATAATGATGTTATCGTTACGCACTAAATTGCTGCTCAGTAACATGTTGAGCTGCCTTTTGGGTTCAGTGTCAGGGGCTTTAGTGTGGCTTACATTGGGTGACGACACCTTATGGCTGGCTATTATTGTGATGCTGGCCGTGTGTTATTTTTGCAGCATGTGGCTTACCCGCAGATTGAGTGACAGTCTACGAGCATTAGAAATCGGTCTACTTAACTTTAAAGATAATGACTTTAGTGTGTCGCTGCATCCTTACGGCGAGCCACAGTTAGATGCGTTAGTGAGCTTATATAACCAAGCGTCGGCAAAATTGCGCAGCGAGCGACAGTTTATTTATCAGCGTGAGTTAATGCTCGATAAGGTGATTCAAAACTCGCCTAATGTCATGCTGTTAATTGATGATAATCAACGGGTTATTTATGCGAATGGCGCCGCGAGGCATTTGTTTAATCAGGGTGTCAAAGTAGAAGGCATGTTGTTACCAGAACTTGTCGTTACGTTACCCGATGCGCTTAAAACGGCGTTAAACAGTGAACAAGAAGGCTTGTTTTCGATGGGCAGCAGCGATAGCACTTCGGATGATGTTGATAATAACGCTGGTAGTAACGCTGATAATAACGCTGATAGTAGCGATGTTGAAACCTGGCATATTTCTCGGGGGCGTTTTACCCAAAACAATCAGCAGCACCATTTAATTCTACTTAAACAGCTGACTAAAGAGCTTAATCGTCAAGAAGTGGCTGTGTGGAAAAAGGTCATTCGAATTATCAGCCATGAGCTCAATAATTCGGTCGCGCCCATTGCCTCCATGGTCAATTCGGGTAAGTTTTTAACCCAACATTTAGATAATGATAAGCTGCAATTAATTTTTGATACTATTGAAAATCGTACTACTCATTTAAGTCAGTTTATTTCCCATTATGCCCAGTTTTCCAAACTGCCACTGCCACAAAAAGAGTTGATTGATTGGACTAAGATGACCCAGCAGCTGGCGCAGCAATATCCGTTTCGTCTGTTATCAGCCTTACCGCAAACCGCGATTAAGCTCGATGCAGTGCAATTAGAACAAGTACTGATTAATTTACTTAAAAATGCCCATGAGTCCGGCTCTAGTGCCGATAATGTGGCGCTGAGCTTTGACGAAACGATTCATCCGCTTGCGGGTTTATTGATAAAAGTGGATGATCAAGGCAGCGGGATGTCGAGCGAAGTATTATCGCAGGCGTTATTGCCTTTTTATTCTACCAAACAGTCTGGCACTGGCATTGGCTTGCCATTATGCCGCGAAATTATTGAGGCCCACGGCGGACGGATTAGCATGCAAAACCGCCCACAAGGCGGCTTAAGCGTCAAACTCTGGTTACCTGCTCAACCCTGACACGTCATTAGCGACTCACTATTGGTTCACTCACTATTGGTTCACTCACTATTGGTTCACTGTTAGCTCATCACTATTGGTTCACTGTTAGCTCATCACTATTGGTTCACTGTTAGCTCATCACTATTGGTTCACTATTAGCCCATCACTTCTAACGAATCAACTTTAACAATTCACTATTAGCGACTCACTACCGCTCGAATTAACCCTTGTTGAAACCAAGCTTGTAAGGTTTGTAATACCATCAGTGGCGCTGACTGCTCGTCATGCCATTCAAGCATGTGTTCACACTGGTTGGCAAAGTTGTTTCCCTGAATAAAACCGAGCAATAATCCATGTTGTTCAGCAGACAATGACACAAACTCGGTTAAGCGAGATCCACCGCGCCATAGTAACCAAGCACGAGGTGACAAATAGTCTGGCGCAGGTGGCGGGGTGTCTATTTTTAAGGCTTGCCAAGCTTCAACGGCATTACTATGACAAGTAAACACTTGCACGCTGGGATGAAAACGTAAACAGCAATTAGGCCATTGTTGTGGCGGTAATGCTTGTAAGTCATTAAAGCTAGCGCGTGGGCTATCGGCTGCGTCAAACGCATTAAGCAACCGGCGTTCAAATCTGGCTAAATCAGCAATGATTGGGTGCTGTTTAAAAAAATCATCTTGTTGTAAAAAATCGGGCAGTGCATCGCAAAATTGGCGCAATGACTTATTACTCGAAGGATAAGCGCGGGTATAATCTGCGGCCATTTTGTCGAACAAATCATCGCCTAAATACAGCCCTAGGATCTGATGATCGGTTTCGATGGTTTCTTTTAAACGGATGCGATAAGCGTTGGCATAAATGGCTAGACGGATCTCGGCACTGATCCCGGCTTGATCAGACACATTTTTTTGCATCACCGACTGAATTTGGCCATGGTTATCATTTGCTTTATCAGAAAGTAAAAATTGCATAAATTGCTGTTGTATTTCAGCTAAACGGCTCATGTCTATCCCCTGATTTTTTGCGGTGAATCATGATGGGGGCTTGCTGAGGCGAGCTTGCTCGTCTCGCTAAGTGTGCGAGTGCCAAAGTGTGATCGGGCTAATGCTGGGTGGTCCGGTAAAGTTAACTGAGCAATATGCTTAGCTTCAAGTAATTCATTATATAACGCGGGGAATGCTGGAATATTAGCATCGCGCTCAATCATGGTGCTGACGGCACCAAAGCGTTCAAGTGCGGCTTGGTATAGGGTCCACACTGACGGCGTAATATCGTGGTCATGAGTATCAATAACGTAATCACCATAATCACTGTGACCCGCTAAATGGAATTGCTGCACTCGACGTGGGTCGATTTTGTTAAGATAATCGAGCGGATTAAAATGATGATTGCGGGCGCTGACATAAATATTATTGATGTCGAGTAAAATCAGGCAATCTGCCGCTTCAGCCACTTGGCTTAAAAAGTCCCATTCATCCATGGTCGAGTCTTGGTAAGACAAATAACTCGACACGTTTTCCAGTAAAATACGACGACCTAGAACATCTTGTACTTGCCTAACTCGCTGCGCCACATGGTTAACGGTTTCTTCGGTATAAGGTAAGGGCAGTAAATCGTGACTGTTGACACCGTGGAGTGATGTCCAGCAAATGTGATCGGATATCCATTTAGGCTGAATGTCGTTACTGAGCTTTTTTAGTGCTTTAAGATAGTCCATATCTAAAGGATCGGTACTGCCTATCGACATCGATACGCCATGCATCACCACCGGATACTGTTCGGCAATCGCTTCAAGATAATAACGGGGTTTACCACCGGCCACTAAGTAGTTTTCAGACAGGACTTCAAACCAGTCAATGTCTGGTTGGTGTTGTAAAATATATTCGAAGTGGTCAGTACGCAAACCTAAGCCAAATCCAAGAAAGTCTTCTGTAATACGCGTATCTGGCATGGGGTATCCTATTTCTGCGGACCTAGTAACGGACCTAGTTACTTGCTTAATTATTTGCTTAGTTATTTGCTTAGTTATTTGCTTAGTTACTGGCATTCGCGCTGCAAAGATGTGCTCGCGCTAAGATCAAAATACGTTAATGGCACTAAGGTATAAATAAGTTTATGACGCGGTAATATAAATAATTTGATGACTCTGAATAGAGATTAGAGACAGAGTCAACAAATTTAAGCGGAATTAGCTGGTTTTGCCACCAATGTCAGCACATGATTTTGCTGTGGTGTTAACAAAACCAGAGCCTTTACAGCTTGCCATTCCACCACAAGCGTTATCTGCGCCTTTACAGTCGTTATGACCTTTACATACGTTAACGCCATAGCAATGGACTAAATCTGCTTTGGTCACTTTGCCAACCCAGTCATCTTTTTGAGTGCCGCCAACATCAGCGCAGGCTTTTGATGGCATACCAACAAAGCCGCTACCTTTACAGCTTGCTTTACCGTTACAGGCATTGTCTGCGGTTTTACAATCGTTATGGCCTTTGCAGGCGTTAACGCCGTAACAATGGACTAAATCGGTTTGACCCGCAGCCATAGGTGCAGAGCTTGTTTCAGCAGCCATAGCCTGACCTGACAAGCTTGCCATTGCGAGTGCTAATGCTGCGCCAGTTAAGCTGCTTTGTGCTTTAATATTCATGATGTGTTCCTTGCATTGGTGGTTATTATATTTACTGCTATTCATGTTTACCCATGACAAGGCTGATGGATACTATCGTGGATGAACCCCATCATTCTCGTTAGGCGTTACTAGTATTGACCGTGGTGCGATCAAAAATCTTTCAACGTAAAGTGTAGACTAGTGACTGAAATGTTGTAGATGTGTTAACTTGTGGTTGATTTGTAAAGAGAAAGAAAGTTTACGATTTACTGGATACTATTTGCTCAATAAATGCTTAAGCATGATATGACTTGGCTTATTATTGATGCGGTGTTGAGCGGCGAATGTGATCACATTGTATTGATCACGCGGTATTGCCCACATTGTGATCAATACAATGTCGACAGCCAACAGGAGCGGGTTCAATCGGAGTTAAAAAACACATAGCAAACACATAATAAAAAATTGATAACTAAGGACAGATTATATGCAGACGATACTTATTTGTTTATTAATAGCCGTTTTATTGCCTTATGCCGCAAAAGTACCGTTAGCAATGGCAATGACTAAATTGGGCCGATATGACAATAATCATCCGCGGGCGCAGCAAGCTCAATTAACCGGTTTTGGTGCTAGAGCATTAGCGGGGCATCAAAATGCATTTGAATCGCTGATCATTTTTGGTATTGCAGTATTAACTGCGTTAGTAACCAATAATGTTACCGATTTGGTCGCGCTTTTAGCGATTGTGCATGTGGTGGCGCGGTTGGTTTACCATGTTCTGTATTTATTGAACTTCGGTACATTACGCTCGTTGTCTTGGTTTGTAGGCATAGGTGCATCGATAGGGATATTGTGCCAAGGGTTTTAAGATCGATTAGCGCAACTAAAAAAACGCCTTAACGGCGTTTTTTTATCGGGTTAGCCGATACTATTAATCTAGACTAGCAACGCGTTCGTAGCCCATTTCAGTTAATTGGTCATTCACGCAATCAAGCAAAAATGTCGCGACTTCGTTTTCTGGGAGTTGATCTTCAAGTGCAATTTGCTGGCAGGCCCCTTTTAAAGACAACACATCTTCCATTGGCGCTTGGGGAAGGGCGGCAGCGTTAAAACTTATCGCTGCACTGCTTATTAACATTGCGACTAAAGTGATATGGGTGAGACGTGATGATTGCATGGTTGTTCCTTCTTGGGAGAACTTTGTTATTGGACCAATATTACTGCAGCTTAGTTCCGGTGGATATAACAATTTACGGGCTTTTTATGATTTTATATGCAAACAGTAAGGCAGTAGTGGACATGGCTTCGTTACTGACTCAAGTCAAAAATTGTCAGCTTTGTGCATCAAGTTTAGTCGATGGCGTGCGCCCCGTGGTGCAAATTGATCCGCAAGCAAAAATACTGATCATTGGTCAAGCCCCTGGACGTAAAGTGCATCAGTCAGGTATTTTGTTTAATGATGCCAGTGGCGACCGATTACGACAATGGTTAGGTGTAACGACAGAGGTTTTCTACGATGCCAAGAAAATCGCCATTATGCCGATGGGCTTTTGTTTCCCCGGCAGTTATGCCGGCTCTGGTAAGGGCAAGTCTGGCGACTTACCTCCTAGGCCAGAATGTGCACCAAAATGGCACGGTTTATTGCTGCCGCACTTAGTCAACGTGCAGTTGATATTGCTGGTGGGGCAATATGCACAGCAGTATTATTTAACCCATAAACCGAAAACATTAACCGAAACTGTTCAGCAATGGCGCACGTTTGGACCTCGTTATATTCCCTTACCGCATCCTAGTCCGCGTAATAATATTTGGCTTAGCCGTAATCCATGGTTTGAGGCTGAATTACTCACCGATATTCGTCAGCGCGTCGCCATGACGTTAGCGTAACGATATTATGAATCGTTTTTTCTAATGATTGTTTCTGATTATTGTTTCTGATTATTGTTTCTGATTATTGTTTCTGATTGATAAAGTCGATAGCGTTTTCATCTAAGCAACGTTTAGATAAATAAGTGGTCGTTTTTTGTAGTTTAATTAAGAAGCCGACATCGGTTTCAATGATCCGATACATATCGGTCCACAAAATCTGTTGATTAACATGGGCAGACTGACTGTTGATACCATGATCATCGATAGTAAGATTAACATGTTCACCCGCCGCTTTACTCATCATTTGACGCCATAACCACCAGGTTTTATTAAAGCGAATACTCAAAAATTCTACCACGGCCAATCCAATGAAAAAGTAGCCCAAATAGTAGGTTTCTTTCGTACTCATTGCTGCTGAGCTTAGTGAGTCGAGCATTAAAATAGCCAAGCCAACCAGTGCAAATAGGGTGGTTTTAATAAAGCGTTTTGGTGATGGGTTGGGATTAATTGATTGCTGATAGCATTCTTCAAAGTAGGTTTTATCCAGTACATACTCAGTAGTGTAACTAAAGGCTTGTGGCATGATGACCTAATTAACGGCAGTTGATTAGCATAAGTATCGCATAGTCATCAATTTGCTCAAAGTATGGCGAATGCTGGCACAAACGGTGTCGCAAAAGATCGTCGTTAATAAGTGATGCCCAAACGACCTCAAAATACAGGCCAGCATGTCGAGATACTAGTATCGCTTCGCTGCTAGGGCGGACTGCGTCCTGCTAGTATCTCTTCGCTGCTAGGGTGGACTGCGTCCTGCTAGTATCGCTTCGCTGCTAGGGCGGACTGCGTCCTGCTAGTGTCGCTTCGCTGCTAGGGCGGACTGCTTCGCTGCTAGGGCGGACTGCGTCCTGCTAGTATCGCTTCGCTGCTAGGGCGGACTGCGTCTTGCTAGTGTCGCTTCGCTGCTAGGGCGGACTGCGTCCTGCTAGTATCGCTTTGCGACTAGGCTGTTGATTTTATAGCCTCTAGCCGCGAAGCGTACTAGCAGCGCAGCGTTCTAGGCTCTTTCGCTTGTCATCGCTTGTCACCGCTTATCATCTCAGATATCGTCTTCGCTGATGACTTGCATTAACGTCGCTGACAATTGTTGTTGTTGATCTGGGGTTAATTGCTGATCATCTTTGTTGGATAATAAAAACACGTTGTCTGCCCGTTCACCGACCGTGCTGATGGTAGCCGAATGAATATGCAAATCTAATTCCCTAAACGTACTGGCGATTTGTTCCATAAACTCACTGGTGTCTAAGGCTGATACATTGACTAAACTGCGGTTTGATTTACGTGAATGTAAAAATTCGACATTGGGTTGATTATCAAAACTTTGATGGCGCCTGGATTGGCGTTTTTTAGATAAAATCATGCCTTTATCCAGTACTTGATGCAGTTTATTGATCACTTGTTTACGACGTTGTGTACTGGTGATCGGTTTTTCATCAAAATCGAGGACCTTAAATGACTCAACCACGTAGCCATCTTTAGTACGGGCAATTTGTGCTTGTTTTACCGAAATACGCAGCGTCGCTAAAGTATTAAATAATTTAACAAACAAGCCTGAGCGATCTTTAGTGTACACAAACACGTCACTGCAGCCTTTAACTACTGCATCGTCGAGTAAAATTAAGGTGTTATATTGATTATCGGTTACTGGCGCAAGATCGTGATTAATCATCGCTTGGGTATATCTGGCGATATCATCGGCTTCGGCATTACTGAAAAATGCGATAGGTAATCGACGCCATAATGCCTTGATATATACGCTGCTGTCTTCATCAGCGGCCAATAAGTTTAGGGCTTCTTGTTTATGTTCTCGCACCAAAGTACGCAGTTGTAGAATATTTTCAAAACCATTACGAAGTGCTTTACGGGTAACAAAATACAAGTCTTTTAATAATGACGCTTTCCAGTCATTCCACAGGTCATCATTAGTTGCCTGAATGTCGGCAATGGTCAGGCAATATAAGGCGTCTAAACGAGTTAAGGTACCTACTTTTTTGGCAAAAGCGTTGACGACTTCGGGGTCGTAGATATCCATACGTTGTGAGGTAATAGACATTAACAGATGATGTTCTACTAACCAGCAAATCAGTGCTTCTTGCGAGGCTTTAATACCATGAAACTTGGCAAACAAACTGGCATCGACAGCCCCTAATTCACTATGATCACCGCCGCGACCTTTTGCTAAATCATGGAATAATGCTCCAAAGAGTAGTGTCGATTTATTTGACATTTTCTGATAGATATCAGCGGCTAATACCAGATCTTTATCTAACGTTTTGATGTCTTTATCATAGGTGTAAATGTTTTTAAGCACCTTGTGGGTGTGTTCATCGACGGTGTAGGCATGGAATAAGTCAAATTGCATCTGGCCAACCACTTCACGCCATTGGGGTAAATAAGACGCTAAAATGCCGTGTTGATGCATTAAGGTAATGGCCAAGCCCATGCCTTGAGGATGAACAAAGATGGCTTTAAATTGCTCGCGACAACGCTCAAAATCTTGCAGGTCGCCCATTAAGCGGCGTCTTACTTGGCGCAGTGATCGTAATGTTTCAGCGGTAATGCCGATTATTTTGTCGTGATGAATCGCGATAAACTCAAATAACGCCATAATTTGGGTGCGATCGATAAAAACGGTTTCGTCTCGAACGTGAATATAGTGATCGACAATTTCAAAATTATCGTTAATCACAATAATTTCTGGATTGCGCTCTGGAATAATTTCCCGTTGAAAATAGGCCATTAAAATTTTGTTTAATTCACTGATGCGTTTCATGGCACGAAATAATTGGCGCATCATTTTTTCGATGGCAATATTGCCGCTCTCGCCGATGGGCATTCCATCACCAAACCCCATTAATTTAGCGACTTCAGCTTGGTATTGCAGTAATAAACGATTTTCGGAGCGTTGGGCTGCTTGATGTAAGGCAAATCGCACCCTAAATAAAAAGTGTTGGCACTCCATTAATTCGGCGTATTCATCATTGGTTAAATAACCAAAGTGGCGAAGTGATTGCATATTGGCGACGCCGAAATGCTTGCGGGCCACCCAGCTAAGGGTTTGAATATCGCGCATACCGCCAGGGCTGGTTTTAAGATTTGGTTCAATACTATATGAGGTGCCTTGGGCTTTAGCATGGCGTTCTTGCTGTTCGCTGAGTTTGGCATTAAAAAACGCTTGGCTTTGCCATAAATCTTGGCCGTACAGCGCATTAAGAATCTGCTGTTGATGCTGATTATTACCAAATAAGTGACGAGTTTCCAGTAAGCTGGTCGCAATGGTGACGTCTTCTTTACACGCTTGATAGGTGTCGTCCAAGCTGCGTACAGCATGGCCTAAATCGAGATTAAGATCCCATAGTTGGGTAAGAAATTGGCTAATACGAGATGCTTCGGTAGGCGTTAATGGGCCATCATGGATAATGCAAATGTCGATATCTGAAAAAGGATGTAAGGTTTGTCGACCATAACCCCCGACAGCATTGAGCGAGATCCGCGCGGGATCTAATTCGAAAGGCAGCCAAAGTTGGCATAATAATGCATCGAAGAACTGCGAGCGCTTGTTCAAGGTGTCAATAATGGCACTTTGAAAAATGTTATCTTGTAAATATTGATCCAGTGACTTAATTGCCTGTTTTAATTCAGCGCTGGTCATATCTGGACGCAAATCTGTACAAGCAGGTTGCGAAAGCATGTTACTCCTTAATGATGTTGTGCATTAACAGAATAAGGTATTCTTAAACAAATTGGTATCATTCTATATTGGTGAAGTTTTATGGTGTCTAAACGAGGTCGACTTGATCAATTTATTGCTGGCACGTTACAAATTTCGAAAAAAACCGTCCGTGGATTGTTAATCACCCATAAAGTGCTTGTCGACGGTCAATTTGCCAAATCACCTGACTTACAAATTGATGAATTTACCCATATTGAATGTAATGGTGTGGTGTTACGTCAATATCAACCCTGTTATTTTATGCTCAATAAACCTGACGGCGTGGTGAGTGCAACGGTTGATGATAAACATACGACGGCATTGTCTTTATTACACGGTGTTGAACACGATATGTTGCATATTGCGGGTCGATTAGATCTGCATTCGACGGGGTTGTTATTAATCACTAATGACGCTAAATGGTCAGCGGCATTGATGGCGCCTGAACATAAAGTGGATAAACATTATCTGGTCACCTTGGCTAATCCCATCGACCAAGAATATGTCAAGGCATTTGCCAATGGGATGTATTTTGAATATGAAAACATAACCACCTTACCTGCACAATTAACCCTATTGTCTAGTCATCAAGCAAGAGTGGTGTTGCGTGAAGGCAAGTATCATCAAATTAAACGGATGTTTGGCCGTTTTCGTAATCCTGTCGTGGCACTTCACCGTGAGTCTATTGGTGACATTTATCTTGATAATCAACTAAAACCGGGCGAGTTTCGTTTATTAACAAAAGCTGAAGTTGATAGCATTATTTAGCACTAGATCAACTTTTTATATTTAATTACGTGTTAATTTATTGGCTTCGTTGCAATAAGTTAAGTGATATATGGATATTCAAGCATTAAAAAAAGTCAGTGAATTAGATGTATTTAGTTTGTTGGTGTTTAAACTTATTTACGAGACGGGCTTTGCTAATATTGCTGCCAAAGAGCTTGCTGTCTCTGCGCCTAAAATTAGTCGATGTTTAACATCATTAAGGGCTATGTTTGACGATGAATTATTTTTTCGGCGTCAACAAGGACTAAAACCGACACCATTAGCTGAACGCTTGTATCAGCCTGTATGCCAATTATGTGACATGGTAAGCCAAATTGAGCGAGTCGCAGAGGATCGTTTAAGTCACTATCAAACCCCTATTTTACATATTGCAGTATCGCCGAGTATTATTAACAGTGTGGCCATTGCCTTAAGTAATCTTAAGCGTGAGGTTATTGGAAAAGTTAAACTTCACAGTTGGCAGGCCGACACTGAAGAGTTGATTTACAATGGCGAACTTGATTTTGGTATTGGCTTTGAAACTCAAGATGCTCATGGTCTTGAGGCTTATCCGATTGCCAATGTGACGTCTTTATGTGTTGTGGGTAACATCAATCATCCATTTTGGGCGGGTGCCGAACACTTAACGTTAGACGATATTATACAGCACCCTATAGTGTTTTTACGCTGCAAAGGCTTTAATAATCGCATTGATCCTTTAGAGCTTTATTGTCAAACCAATGGTTTGCGACTAGAAGATATAGAATATGTAAGAAACCTAGAGGATTGGTATTGGCACATGCTGACCATGGACAGTTTGGCCATCACGATTTGTAATGAAGGTTCGTTCGCGAAACAAATTCCTCAACTACGAGTAGAAATACTTCCAGACAGTGAATTTAATAAGCTCAATAATGTCATGGCCATGCCAAGTTATTGTTTAATTGAGCGTGCAGAACATTATCGTCGTTATTCTTTAGAGATGAAACAAATGATAATAGATATCACTAAGTCGTTGTTACATTAAAGGTTAATTGAGTTTTGAATCAGGTCCAGCATAGCTAACTTTGTGTGCTGGATCTTTTTTATAATTATTAAGCGTTATAATTCAATTGTTTACTGTGTTTTTTTGTTCCCGCTCTTTATCTGCATTTTTAATACCCATCAAATACCTCTTTAGGGGTTACGCAATCTAAAACTGACTGTTTCATTTTTGCGGATACTCAAAACTGAAACTATCGATTTCAAGTAACGAATTTACATCCAACCTTCACAGGTTGGTGACAGTACGCGGGTGTTTTGGTCTATTTCCTTATAGTTTGTAAGTGTTAACCAACAAATTTAAATCGGGGGATTTAAAATATGAAAAAATATAATAGAACATTATTGGCTGTAGCATTAATTGCAGCGTTGGGTGTGACGGGGTGTGGCTCTGACGGCAGTGATGGTGCTCCGGGTGCTGCTGGTACTGATGGCGTTGCTGGTGCTGATGGTACTTCAGCAGGGTTAACTGTTACTACAGTTGAAAATGCCTATGACTTTAACTTACAACTGGATCCTAAAGAAATTGTTGTTGTGGGTACCGAGACATTTAACGTTAAATTTACCGTGACAGCTAAAGGTACTGGCGGAGCGGATGTGCCATATTCGGGACTTGATGAAGTTGCCTTATATGTGACCAGCCAATCAGCCAATACCACAGATACTGGTGCGCCAATGTTATGGACCAACCATGCCCTTGCCAATGATTTTGGTAGCAGCATGTATTGTTCGTTAACGGGGACAGCCAAAACATGGAGTGGGACCGAAGTTGATGCGTGTACATTAGTTGAAGATGCAGCCAATCCTGGAACTTATACTGGTACTTGGGAGCATGATGGTAATGCCCCAGTGGTATTAGCCGATGGCGATGCTAACGATTTAGTCCGTGTGATGATCCATGCCTATCATGTTGCCATGGCTGACGGTACAGATATAAGTGATAAGGTTTTATCAACGCCGATTGATTTTATTCCTGCTACTGGCGAACCTGCTGTTTCAGCAAAAGATGCTGTATCTAATGCGGCATGTATTCAATGTCACAGCCCAAAGGAAGGTTACGCTGATACTGATCTGCGTATTGCCAACATTGGCGCTCACCATAACTACCAAAAAGTTGAAAACTGCGTTGCTTGTCATAACCCAGCTAATGCGGGTGGACAAGACGATCCTGAAGTTGGTTATAACTTTAACTTCAATGCGATGATCCATACCATTCATGCTGGTCATCATATTGCTGACTCATTGACTGGCGACGCTAAAAAAGAAGGATGGGGAGAAATTGGTTTCCCATCTGAGCTAAACGAATGTACTGTTTGTCATGATAATGGCACCCAGTGGAACGACAACGTTTATGCTGAAGCTTGTGTGTCTTGTCACGTAAATGTTGACTTAGAGACTGGTGACGGTCATAAGGGCATTGTGCCTTCAAGTGACGCCGCTTGTTCTGGTTGTCATGGCGCGGGTAGTTTAAGTCCTGTGCAGGCGCATAATGTTGGCGTGCGTGCAATGGCGACAGATTCAATTGAGATTGCGGTTAGTTCTGTTTCTTATACTGAAGATGCTGTAACAGTTACTATTCCAGCGGCCACAGGTTGGGATGGCACAGTAACTGCTGAGCATGATGAAGTACAAGATGAAATCATTGTGACATTTGATGTGACTGTTGATGGCGCTCCTGTTGCTGATGGCTTCGAGTTTACCAAGTTCACTAAGTACGACGAAATGAAGACGGGCTATGTCAATGCCGATGGTACTTACTATGGCAGTGAGTCAGTCAATCTAAATGGTACTGTTGCAGCGGGTGGCAAGTTAGTTGTTACTCAAGTAGCCAACTATGACCTCGACGCTAAGAGCATTGCGATTACTCCTCGTTTCTCAGTGTGTACTGATTCAAAAGGCATGTTAATCGAATGTCTAGATGCAAGTGGTGAAGCACAATACGATGTCGGATATGTTGCAATTACTATGGCTCCAACGTATTGGAATCTTGCCAATGCTGACGGTAGCGGCGCAACCATCTCTCGTTTAAGTGACCCAATGCGTGTTACCGCAGATGAAGCCAAGTGTAATACTTGTCATACATCGCTAGGTATAGCTAAGCATTACGGTAATGAGCGTTTTGACCAATGTGTTGGTTGTCATAATGATACTTGGGGCGGTTCTTATCATCCACAACCAGAGTATAAAACTGACGAAGTTGATGCTGACGGTGCTCCAATCTTCAAAGCGATTGAAGGTCTAAACTACAACACTCGCGACATCTTTGCGGTAGCTCACCGTTTCCATAGTGGCTTATGGGACGACAACCGTGGTTTCCCTGCAATCCATCTTGATGCTGATATGGAAACTCAAGGTTACCCTGCGGTAGCAACTCAATGTGCAGCTTGTCATAAAGACGGTGTGAACCTGTTCGCTGCTGATGGTGGCCTGACCTCTGGTAAGCGTGCAATTGCTGTTGATGGTGGTGCTACTAAGTTCATCAGTCCAGTTGCTGAAGCATGCCGTACTTGTCACGCTCACTCTGATGCCGCTGCGATGGCGCATTTCGAGAGCAATGGTGCAATAGTTGATGGTGCTCCATCATCTACGTCTAACCTACCCGTTGAATCGTGTGCAACATGTCATGCTGAAGGTAAAACTTACGGTATTGATAAAGTTCACGCTGGTGCAGCTCACTAGATATTGAAAACTTCTTAATCATCACTTAAGAAAGTAAGAAACCAAGAGGGAGACAGCAATGTCTCCCTCTTTTTTATTGATTTTTTGTGCCTGAGTGTACTTAAGTGTAGGTTTATTAGTTACATTTGCTTACTAGTTACATTTTCTTAATAGTTATAATTCAATTGGTTAGGTGTAAATTTTTGTTTCATCTTTGCACATCAATTTTCCCCTCTACAAACCCCTGTTTAGATTTACATGTATGACACTGGCGGTTCCTTTTTACGGAGGCTTATTAATGGAGACTTATTTACGGCGACTTATTTACGGAGACTTAAGACTGAAATTACTATTTTAGTTAACTAGCTTGCAACATCGGTCACATAATTGAAACATATTGTGGGTGTTATTGTCTATTTGCTTCTATTTTAAAGCTGCTATCCAACAAATATAAATTGGGGGATTTAAGATGAAAAAATATAATAGAACATTATTGGCTGCAGCGTTTATGGCAGCTTTGGCTGTGACAGGTTGTGGCTCTGACGGCAGTGATGGTGCTGATGGTGTTGATGGTGCTCCGGGTGCTGATGGCGCTCCGGGTACTCCCGCTGGTACGGTTGCAACAAGCGTTGAAAATGCATTTGACTTAAACATTACACTGGCTCCAGCAGATATTGTCGTCGTCGGTGCGGATCCATTTAAGCTTACATTTACTGCAAAAAATGCCGCTGGCGTTCCCTTCTCTGGACTAGAAAGAGTTGCCTTATATGTGACTAGCCAGTCTGCTAATATGACAGATACTGGCGCACCCATGTTATGGACAAACCATACACTTGCCAATGATTTTGGCAGCAGCATGTATTGTACCTTAACGGGTACAGCTGAAGCGCGAGGCGGCGCTGTAGTTGATGCGTGTACATTAGTTGAGGATGCCACCAATCCTGGTACTTATACTGGTACTTGGGCACACGATGGTAACGCGCCTGTGGTATTAGCCAGTGGCGATGTTAATGACTTAGCGCGGGTGTTTATTCGTGCTTATGATGTTGTGATGGCTGATGGTTCAGGGGTAAGTGGTAAGATTTTATCGACTCCTCTTGATTTTATTCCTGCTACTGGCGAACCTGCTGTGTCAGCAAAAGATGCTGTGTCTAATGCGGCATGTATTCAATGTCACAGTCCAATGGAAGGTTACGCCGATACCGATATGCGTATTGCCAACATAGGTGCCCATGGTAATTACCAAAAAGTTGAAAACTGCGTCGCTTGTCATAACCCTGCTTATGCGGGTGGACAAGACGATCCTGAAAAAGGCTTTAATGCTAACTTCAACGCTATGATCCACACCATTCATGCGGGTCACCATATTGTTGACGCGCTTACTGGCGAAGCCAAAGCAGAGTTTGGTGGCATTGGATTTCCTGCGGAGCTAAATGAATGTACTGTTTGTCATGATAATGGCACCCAGTGGAATGACAATATTTATGCTGAAGCCTGTTTGTCTTGTCACGTAAATGTGAACTTAGCGACCGGTGAAAACCATAGAGGCATTGTACCGTCAAGTGATGCGGTTTGTTCTGGCTGTCATGGCGCAGGTAGTTTAAGCCCAATCCAGGCACATGGTGTTGATCGCCGTGACGTTTTTGAAAATGGCTTAGTGTTAAACGTCGCTTCTGCTGAAGTGGCTGCAGACCTATTAACTGTCATCATTGATGTAACATTAAATGGTGTGGTTGCGGCTGATGCTACTGATTTAACCCAGTACTTAAATAAATTCCAATCAGGTGATGATATCTTAATCGGTACACTTGATGGCAATGGTGACTATGTACGTGGATTAAGTATTAATACGAAAGATAATCCAGAAATGTTTATGGTTCTAGGTGGTAAGTTAACCTTAACCAAAGACGTTGTCATGACTCCACTTGGTGGCAAAACACTTTCAGTGTCTTCTGAAATGAACATGTGTGGCAACACTACAACTGACATGATTGTTATTAACACTATGTTAGCTGATGGTGCTGGTACCGACACGGGTGCTTGTGATGTCGCGGTTCCGGCTAACATTGTTACTAAGTTCTTTAAGTTTGATGCTGTTGCTGCAACAGGTGTTGAAACTACTGATAACTTACGTTTTGTCAGCCCTGCATTGACCGCTTATAGTTCACCTACACAGGTGGGTAACGACCGTACAACGGCTGATGAAGCAAAATGTAATGCTTGTCATGACAATTTGTCTCACGTTAAATCACCTAACCATGGTGTGACTAACTTTACCCAATGTGCAGATTGCCATAACAACAGTTATGCCGGTTCTTTCCATAGTGATGTTTATAAGCAATCAGGTGTAGATGCTGATGGTAAACCGACGTTTGCAGTAATTGAAGGCCTAGAGTTTTACAACCGTGATTTAGCCACTGTTGCTCACCGTTTCCACAGTGGCTTGTTTGCAGATGATGAAGGTGCTGGCATTTACTTAGACACAGATGGCGAGTTAGTTAACTATCCTGCTGTGCAAACCTATTGCCAAGCGTGTCATAAAGAGACCAATGCTGCAGGAGATGCTATGCCATTCTTCTCTGGCACTGGTGCATTAACCTCAGGTAGAACTGCAATTAAAGTCGATGTGAATCAATTTGATGGTGTTCCTGGCGAGTTTATCTCCCCAGTCTCTGAAGCATGTCGTAGCTGTCACGCTCACTCTGGCGCTGCTGCTCTTTCTCACTTTAAGAGTAATGGCGCGACAGTCTTTGGTGATAACATCACCTCAGCAGATGCTGTGCCAATTGAATCATGTGCGACTTGTCATGCTGAAGGTAAAACTTACGGTATTGATAAAGTTCACTCAGCTGCAGCGGACTAGTTATTAAGATAAGGTGTTAATCATCAATTAAGAAAGTCACAATGTCAGTAACAGGGAGGCCGCAATGCCTCCCTGTTTTTTTAACTGATTTTTTTAATTGATTTTTTGTAACTCAGTGCAGCTGGATGAAGTAATAAGTACTTTATGACTATCGGTTATTAATGTTTTTCTAGCGACAATGTCACGGCAACAAAAGCCGCGAAAAACACCCGGTCGCTAAAGACCTTGACGATAATTACCTTGACGATAGATATCTTGACGATAGATACCACGTCGATAATGACTATCAGCTTCACTGTCCTGCACATTCTGCCGATGTCAGCGTTCGATTTGTAGCCATTTATGAGTCATTTAATGGGTGTTAATTGTATTTTAGGTGAGCTGCATAATCCTAGTATCTTAGTATTTTAGTATCGTGGTTTGTTGCTGTATTCGATAGCGACTTATTGGTCAGACTTCTTTTTGGACACTTAGTCGGGACTTTTTTCTCAGAAAATCATTGAGGTTGCCGTTTTGTCGAGTGCGCTATTTCGCTTATGGATTGCTACTTGCTAGTGATTTGGTCATAAACAGAATGGTTAATTAATGGCGTTGGTATGGCAACTTGATGACCATTTATTGTTATTTTGTTGTGGATAGCAAAAGGGAGGCGTTGCTGCCTCCCTGTTGCTAAATCAGTTGCTGATGCTAACAAATTGCACGCGATGAACTAAGCGACTTGTTGGCGCTGCATCCTTAATAACCATTTACCGTAGATGAAAATCCCTACCGCCGAAGTAATACCGATAACCGCAATAATATACCAAGCCATGCCGATGTTGTTGGCATTATAGAGGGCTTGGGTGAGAACTTGGGGATCTTGTCCCGTAGAACTGACTAAGCGACTAAAGGCTTCACCTTGGGGGATGTTGGCTATATCGGTTAAGCTCATACCATTATCTGATAAGACTTCACGGGCAATACGCTCTTTTGAGGCGTACATGTCATAAAGCTTTGGGCCGAAATAACCTTCTAAAGTCCAACCTATGCCTTGAGGTAACATCACAAAACCTAAGTACATGGCTTTTTTACCTTCAGGCGCGATATTACCCATAAATTCGTTTTTCTTGGGGCTAATCATCATTTCACCGACAGAAAACAGCGCAATAGCCAGCACGATCATCCACGCCGCATTAAAAGCACCGACTAAGGCAATGGCTAAGATACTCAATAAACAGCCAAAAAACATGGTGGTGGTAATGCGATATTTAGCCGTCAGTGCCGCAACAATAAAGCAAGTGGTCATGATCAACCCGGCATTGAGATTGAGCATGCCTTCTGGCATTACTTTGGTGCCATCATTATTCAACCCCAGCCAGAACTGCAATATGCCGTTGCTGGTACCCTCTGGACCAAATAACGAGGTAACAATGACGCTGGTATCAACCCATTCAGCAATGTGGATCGGTAATACATCAAATAATGAGTTATATAAAAACCAAAAACCGGCAAACACTAACATGTAGTAAATCACTATTGGCTTTTTCAGTTCTCTGAGCGCGTCTTTCCACAGTGCTTCTTGTGTCACTTCACCTGCTGTTATTTGGCGCGTACGCTCTAAGCGCTCGGCTTTGCCTGGTTCTTTGTAAGCGAGTAAAAATAAAAAGTTAAATGAGATAATGGCCGCGCAAGCGTAAAACACATTGTCCCAAGATAATTGGCGCATGTGCACCGCAACTAATGGGCCTAAAAAGCCACCTATGTTGACCACTTGGTAAAAAATGCCCCAAGCCATTGAGGTATTATTGCGATTAGTAGACAGCACCAAGGTGCCTTGAATGCCCGGTTTAAATACGCCAGTACCCATGGCTAACAACATGGCGCCGGCGAGGAATCCCCAAAAATTAGGGAAAAAGGCCATGGTTAAGTAACCACAGATCTTGACTATGGTAGCAACGAAAATGGTTTCTTTGTAGCCAACGCGGTCGGAAATCCCCCCGGTGAGAACAGGCACAAAGGTTTGTAATAGGGCCCATACTGAAATGATGATGCCATAATCACTTAAGTTGATCCCCAGCCCGCCTTCGGATACTGGCGTTTTAGCATATAAGCCCGCACTGGCTTTGACGCCATAATAGGCAATACGCTCTACCAGTTCCATGCCACCTACAAGCCAAAAAATATAGCCTAAACTGGATATCGCGGCCCACATGCCCAACTGTTTTACTTCACTCAGATCGTTGCCTGAATGTGAATTAGTGCTCATAGGTCACCCTTTTATTTTATGTTCTATATCATTTTTATAACAAAGGCTGACACTTTACCTAAGTTCTGGGGAAATATCCAAAATCAATAAAAAAAGCGGATCCTAAGACCCACTTTAATGTTTTATTGATAAACATCCCACTAAGGGACGTTCACCTCAGTATGGTAATTTATGCACCACAACACTTTTTGTACTTTTTTCCACTGCCACAGATGCACACATCGTTACGGTTAGGCTTAGCGTCAAACTTTACCGTTTTAGGTTTGTTCAAAACACCCGTTAATTCAATAATGTTTTCAGGTTTGTCTGCATTAATGGTGATATTAGCCAATAGCTGTTGTTCAGCAACCATTGCCGCCAGTTCATGTTGGCGAGCTTCGGTTTGGACTGACAATATTAGCGGTAAAGCTTCCGTCCCCGGTTTTGCTGTGCGCTTGGTGTTATAACCACTTTCACCATAAGCGGGTTTAGGTGTTTTACGACCTTTAAAAAAGAATTTATCAGACATGGTTTTGACCCATTAAATAGAATGGTGATATTGGCCGAAGCTTATACACCAAAAATGTAAATTGAGAAATCAACGTTTCAGTTTCGTGCGAAATAAAAAACCAGCGATGCATCGCTGGTTTTTGTTTCTAATGGTATTTTTTGATTATGCTTCTATTTTGGCCAGTTCGATTTTTTGTTCGTTTAATTTTTCAATGTCACGAGTCAAATCGGCCATTTTTGCCCGCTCTTTATCTATAACCGCAGCAGGTGCTTTAGCGACAAAGCCTTGGTTAGATAATTTGCCTTCAATGCGGGCTATCTCTTGAGCAAGCTTTTCAAGCTGTTTGTCGATACGGGCCAATTCAGCGCCGACATCGATTAAGCCTGCCATTGGGATTAATAGCTCCATATTGCCGACAAACTGAGTGGTCGACATCGGTGCCGTTTCACCCTCGGCTAAAATGGTCATTGACTCAAGTTTAGCCAAACTGGTAAAGAATGTTTGGTTTGCTTCAAGACGAATGCGATCTTCATAGCTCACGTCACGAAGCAGCGCATTAAGCGGCTTAGACGGGGCGATATTGAGTTCAGCACGAATATTACGTACTGCGACAATGACTTGCTTAACCCATTCCAGATCCGCCATTGCGGTCGCATCGACTTGATCTGCTTGATACGTTGGGAACGATGCCAGCATGATGGTATCACCCGTTACGCCAGCTAACGGTTTGACGCGTTGCCAAATCGTTTCGGTAATGTATGGCATAAATGGATGCATTAGACGCTGCATTTTTTCAAGCACATTGACTAACGTATGGCGTGTGCCGCGCATTTGCGCTTCAGTGCCGTTTTGCATAACAGGCTTGGTTAATTCTAAATACCAGTCACAGAATTGATTCCAAGTGAACTCGTATAAAGTGTTAGCGGCTAAATCAAAACGGTAAGCGGCCATGTGATCTTCAACGGTTTTGACGGTTTGATTAAACAAACCAATGATCCAGCGATCGGCTAATGACAATTCCATCGCACCCGGTTTGCCATCAACTAACAGTTGACCGCAATCTAAAGGCTCACCAGCTACATCGCTATCTGGATTGGTTTGCACTTCAGTGTTCATTAACACA
Organism: Shewanella sp. S1-49-MNA-CIBAN-0167; assembly: GCF_040310145.1. Taxonomy (NCBI): domain Bacteria; kingdom Pseudomonadati; phylum Pseudomonadota; class Gammaproteobacteria; order Alteromonadales; family Shewanellaceae; genus Shewanella; species Shewanella sp. S1-49-MNA-CIBAN-0167. The sequence continues at coordinate 55,239 of NZ_JBEOPO010000029.1, forward strand.
TAACGTGACGCGTTCCATAATTTGTTACAGAAACTGCGGTAACCATCAAGGCGTTTCATGTCCCAGTTGATGTCACGCCCGGTTGATGCCATTGCCGCTAAGGTAAAGCGCAGTGCATCGGTACCGTGAGCTTCAATGCCATCGGCAAATTCTTTACGGGTACTTTTCTCAATTTTTGCCGCCAATTGTGGCTGCATCATGTTGCCAGTCCGCTTAGCGACTAAGGTTTCAAGGTCGATACCGTCAATCATGTCTAATGGATCAAGCACGTTGCCTTTGGATTTTGACATCTTATTACCGGCTTCATCACGGATAAGCCCGGTCACGTACACGGTTTTAAAAGGTACTTGAGGTTTGCCGTCTTCATCTTTAATGAAGTGCATGGTCATCATGATCATCCGCGCAACCCAGAAGAAGATGATATCAAAACCTGTGACCAACACATCGGTTGGGTGGAAGGTTTTTAAATCTTCTAAATTGTCTGGCCAACCTAAGGTTGAGAAAGTCCATAATGCCGAACTGAACCAGGTATCTAATACGTCATCGTCTTGGCGTAATACCACCGAATCTGCAAACTTGTGCTTAGCGCGTACTTCAGCTTCGTTACGGCCAACGTAGACTTTACCGTTCTCGTCGTACCAAGCTGGAATACGGTGTCCCCACCAAAGTTGGCGTGAAATACACCAGTCTTTAATATCGCGCATCCACGAGAAGTACATATTCTCGTATTGCTGGGGCACAAACTTGATGTCGCCATTTTCCACGGCTTCAATGGCTGTTTTTGCCATTGATTGAACGGCCACATACCACTGATCGGTTAATAAGGGTTCAATTGCTACGCCTGAGCGATCGCCATAAGGTATTTTTAACGCGTGCGGAGCGACTTTTTCAAGCAAACCTAAGCTGTCAAATTCAGCCACAATAGCATCACGGGCTTTAAAACGATCAAGGCCAACATAACGTTCAGGTAGCGCAATTTCGACGTCTTTGTTTGGTGTGCCGTCGGTATTAACTACTTCTACAAAACCGCGGACACAGGCATCTAAGGTAAAGATGTTGTACATAGGCAGTTGATGACGCTTGCCAACTTCATAGTCGTTAAAGTCATGGGCTGGAGTGATTTTTACGCAGCCTGTGCCAAATTCCATGTCGACATAATCGTCAGCAACAATTGGAATTAAGCGGTTAACGATAGGTAATAGCACAAACTTACCGATCAATGACTGATAACGTTCGTCATCTGGATGCACGGCTACTGCGCTGTCACCTAACATGGTTTCAGGACGCGTGGTGGCGACTTCTAGGTAGTCTTTACCATCGCTAGTTAATGCGCCTTGGGCTAAAGGAAAGCGGAAGTGCCACATGTGGCCTTGCTTCTCTTTATTTTCAACTTCTAAATCTGAAATGGCGGTGTGAAGCTTTGGATCCCAATTAACTAGGCGCTTACCACGATAAATAAGTTCGTCATCGTATAGACGGACAAACACTTCTTGAACCGCTTTTGATAAGCCTTGGTCCATGGTAAAACGTTCGCGATCCCAATCAACCGATGCGCCCATGCGACGTAGTTGTTTGGTGATGGTGCCACCAGACTGTTCTTTCCAGTCCCACACTTTATCAATAAAGGCATCACGGCCTAAATTATGGCGTGTTTTACCTTCTTCGGCTTCAAGTTTACGCTCAACCAACATTTGGGTGGCGATACCAGCGTGGTCGGTACCCACTTGCCATAAGGTATTCTTACCTTTCATGCGTTCATAACGAGTAAGCGTGTCCATGATGGTGTCTTGGAAAGCATGTCCCATGTGCAAGCTACCGGTTACGTTCGGTGGCGGGATCATGATGCAATAATTGCCTTGAGATTCATCGCCATGCGGCTTGAAGTAACCTTGCTCTTCCCAGTTTTGGTAAAGGGCCTGTTCGATAGACTTTGGGTTGTATGTTTTTTCCATAGGAGCGTTATGTTCTCTATCTAAATTGAGTGTTTATTCAGCTAATGCTTGAGTGCTGGGCGTAATGCCAACATTCTGGTATTGACGATAGCGATTGCGGGCAATCCGCTTGAGTTCATCATCATTAGCGACAAAATCGATAATATGGGCCAAGTTTACCGCAAAACTGGGCATGTGGTCTGCAAGATTAATCAGAACTTGGCGACTTTTATTTGGCCCTAGGGTGTCAAAACCAATTTCGACAGGTGCACCGGTCACCGGACCTTCGCCTTTTAAGTTGTGAGGCACAAAGGCATTAGGCTCAAATTGCCACAGTAATTCGTCAATGGCATACGCTTGCTGCTTGTTTTCACAGTGAATGTAGACGGTTTTTTGTTGGCGATATTCTTGTTCTGCTAACCTGCATGCAGCCAAATAAACCGCATCTAATGCACTCATTTGATTATGATTATCAGGCATAAGGTAAAACAAGGCTTGAGTCATGTGGTGATGCTTTTGACAGGTTAATAAGTTGAGCACGAGTTTACACTAAAATCGGCTGCGGGTTAATGGGGACGTGAGTTGATATTTATTGAATTTCCCCTAAGTGACTCGCTGACTGAGCCGATAATGAGCAGGATTTGGTATTACAGCCACAATGCGAGTTGATGGTGCTCATTAATCCAATATAAATCGCAGCCATGATTGGTTTTCTGTGACGCTCTGGGGCCATTGTCAAATAGACGGATTTATGGATTGTGAATATTAGAGCAAGCGATAATTTGTTTAATCAATAAACCTCAATATGATGAGATTATAAATAAGAATATAACCTCATCATTGAATGGCTTATTTTATCGCTATGGGGTGTTTATTCATCATCCTTAGTGGTTGCTTGAGATAATCTTGCTGGATCCGGAAACGTGAAATGCTGGTTTATTTGCGCCCAAGAATCATGACTTTTAATAAAGAGGCCTACAGCAACCAGTACTGAACAGGCTAGAATTCCCCAACCAATCGCGTTATCGCCAGAGCTTGCCCAAACGGCAACCAGACTTGATGCCCCAAAAGCGATGCTGATTTGGAGAAAGTTTTGCAATCCTGCCGCTTTGGATGCGTTATTGCTGAATTCTTGGAGGGCATTATTGACCACAATAGGGTAAATAGCGCCATTGCTTGCTGCTAGCAATGAGAATGCAACCATAAGCGGTAATATTGTTTTAGTATCGAGGATCACACTTGATACAAAAATGGCAACAACACAAAAACCAAATAAAATCAGTAAATAGCGTAGGCTGGCTTTGGTGCCAAACTGTCGAATAAGTAACTTACCGGAATAGCCACCGACAATAAACATGATGGTTTGGGGAATAAAACTTAATCCAATTTCAGTTGCGGCGTAACCATATTGTTCCATCACCGCGGGCCATAGGGTTAAGTAAGCGAAAAATGCACCCGAACAGGCACCAAAAATGATGACATTACCTAAGTAACGTGTGTTGGCTAATAATTGTTGATAGCGGATATGGGACTTATTTTTGTGTAAACGAATAGGCTCTTTAGGTACAAAAAAATGTGTCATAGCGATTAATATTACGGCGATAACACATAAGGTAATAAACACTGCACGCCAGCCAAAATTATTGAGTATCAATGCGCCAGCAATGGGCGCTAATGCCGGAGATAAAGCGACCAAAGGCATAATATTAGAGAAAATATTTTGAGCTTTATCGGCGGGGTATTGTTCAATCACTATCGCTTGCCAGATCACTGCTGCACTGCAAGCGCCGATGGCTTGGAAGAAGCGCGCAATATTCATCATCATTATGGTTTCACTGTTCGCAATGAGTGCGCTTGCCAACATAAACAGACTTAGCCCAACAAAGAGTGAATTCCGCTTACCTATTTTATGAACTAATGGCCCGTATAATAACTGTCCAATAGCAAGGCCTGCCAAAAAACTGGTTAATGATATGGCCACCTCAGAAGTGTTAGCATTAAACGTCCCTTCAATAGATTTGAATGCAGGGAGGTACATGTCGGTTGCAATAAATCCCAACATACTCAGCAAGGCTAAATAAAACAGGAACAGGTAAAATGTTATGTTTGTTTGTTTATTGTTGATTATTATGTTGTTGTTGCTAAAATTAGGCATAAATATTTTCGTCTGGTCAATAAAGCTTGCTAGTTTAATGGCTTACTAAATTAGCTGGAAACGTTTAATTTTGAAGGCAGCTATCAAAAAATTTGATTGCAAGGAGTGAGTGGAATTGAGTATGATCACTTGAAACCAGTATTACCTCAGCCGAAGATGTTATTCATCTAGTGCTGTTAAGGTACATTTTATAATGAGCAAATTGATATGCTTTCACAGCACATTTTTGAATTAATCGATGTTGTTGCCCAAACAGGCAGTTTTACCGCGGCAGCCAAAAAACTGCATAAGGTGCCGTCTGCGATTAGTTATTCAGTTAAACAAATTGAGACTGAGCTTGGGGTTGAGTTATTTATTCGCCATCATAGAAGTGTCAGCCTAACCCCGGCAGGAAAACATTTTGTCGCTAAAGCTCGCCAGTTTCTTAACGATATGGCGCTGATGAAAAGAGACACTCAACGAGTGGCAAATGGGTGGAAGCCTTCGTTATCTATTGCGCTGGATAATATTGCCAGAACCGACAGTGTGCATGCCTTAATCGCTGACTTTTACAGAAAGTTTCAGGATGTTGAGCTGATTATTCGGATTGAAATATTTAATGGTGTATGGGAAGCGCTCGCCACAGGGCGCAGTGACATCGCTATTGGTGCGACAACTGCAAATCCAGTTGATGGGTCATTTAAATTCACTCATATGGGGGATATTGATTGGTTATTTGTGGTGAGTGCTGATCATCCATTGGCGAATATTACACGGCTTATAGTGGATGATGAGTTACGTGATTTTCCGTCTATTTGTCTTGAAGATACCTCGCGAGAGATCCCTAAACGAATTGATTGGTTGCTCAATAATCAACGGCGTTTAGTGGTACCCGACTGGCACAGTGCAATCAACTGTTTTGTCGAAGGCTTAGGGGTAGGGTACATGCCTGAACATTTAGCTGCACCGTTAATTGAGTCCGGTAAATTAGTCAGTAAAGTGCTGTGCACCGTTAAACAACCTAGCCCTTGTTGTTTAGCGTGGAATGATGAGCAAATGTCGCCAGCACTCGCCTGGGTGCTAGATTATTTAGGTGATAGTGAGCAATTACATCGTCAATGGTTAGCCTAGGCTTACCGCGGCTTACCGCGCGATAAAAGGGCTTATTATTTGAATCCAAGTTATGGTTTAGCATTGTTTGATTTGCGCTATCGAGATACAAAAAAAGGGTAAAGCATGATGCTTTACCCTTTTTATTTGCGTATCACGCACTAACAATGCTTATTCGCTAATTTCAACACCAGCGCGATTAATTAAGAATTGGCTTAAAATCGGTACCGGACGACCGGTAGAGCCTTTATTCGCGCCGCTGTTCCAAGCAGTACCAGCGACATCTAAATGCGCCCAATTGTACTTCTTAGTAAAGCGAGATAAGAAACATGCGGCAGTAATCGACCCTGCAGGACGGCCGCCTAAGTTAGTCATGTCGGCAAATGGGCTGTCTAGCATGTCTTGATATTCATCCCATAACGGCATGCGCCATGCGCGGTCACCACTTTGCTCGCCGGCATTTAACAGCTCATGAGCTAGTGGATTGTGCGAACTGAATAAACCAGAAGCGTGCTTACCAAGGGCAATAACACAGGCACCCGTTAAGGTTGCAGTATCGATGACTAATTCAGGTTCAAAGCGCTCAACGTAGGTTAATACATCACATAATACTAAGCGACCTTCGGCATCAGTGTTAAGCACTTCAACCGTTTGACCTGACATAGTGGTTAAAATATCACCTGGGCGATAGGCATTGCCCGCAGGCATGTTTTCACAACCCGCTAAAATGCCAATGACGTTAATAGGCAGTTTCATTTCGCATAATGCTTTCATGGTGCCAATCACACCTGCAGCGCCACCCATGTCGTATTTCATTTCATCCATGGCTTCGCCAGGTTTTAATGAAATTCCGCCAGAATCAAAGGTTAACCCTTTACCGACAAGGACAATTGGCTTTTCAGTGCTGTCGACTGCGCCTTGATATTCCATCACGGTCATGATTGATTCATTGCTGCTTGCGCGGCCTACGGCAAGATAAGCGTTCATGCCTAACTTAGCCATTTGCTCTTCGCCAATAGTCGTGACAGTGAGGTTTTCATGCACTTCAGCCATTTGACGAGCTTGGGACGCTAAGTAGGCTGGATTACATATGTTAGGTGGCATGTTGGCCACGTCTCGACATAAATGCATACCCGCTGACACTGCGGTTCCGTGTTCAATTGCGCGCTCACCAATGGTTAATTCGCGGCGTGTTGGCACGTTAAATACCATTTTACGTAATGGACGACGAGTTTCGTCTTTACGGGTTTTTAAGGCATCAAATGAATACAGGCTATTCCTAGTGCTTTCAATGGCTTGGCGAACTTTCCAGTAGGTGTCGCGGCCTTTGACATGCAGTTCAGTTAAGAAGCACACTGCTTCCATTGAACCGGTTTCATTGAGGGTACTGATGGTTTTTGTGATAATTTGTTTGTATTGGCGTTCATCTAACTCACGCTCTTTGCCACAACCAACCAGTAAAACGCGCTCACTTAGTACGTTTGGTACATGATGCAGTAGCAACATTTGACCCGGTTTACCTTCAAGGTCACCACGACGAAGTAGGTTACTAATGTAACCTTCACTTATTTTATCCAATTGCTCTGCGATACCAGACAGACGGCGGGGTTCGTATACTCCGACAACGATACAGGCTGAACGTTGCTTTTCGGGGCTACCGCTCTTTACGCTAAACTCCATGAGCACTCCTAGATTCTTAAAGACAAATTACTATATTTATTAGATAATGTTTGCATTAGGCCATCTGGCATATAATCAACGAAAAGGTGATAGCTGTTTGGGATTATTAACGAAAAAAAGGCGTAAATTGACAGCCAAAATAGATGTTAACCATGACCCCAAAGCACCTTCCGCGCTGGTCAGAAAACTAGCAAAACTGCTGAAAGTAGACAGTTTACATGAAAGTTGCTCTGATACCAGTAAAAAGATAAGTTTAGCCACCGGATCCTACTTGTGATTGTATTTAGATATCTTATTAGTGAAGTTTTAAAAGCGCAATTCTCAGTACTTTTAGTGCTGCTAACTATTTTTATCAGTCAACAGTTTGTGCGCGTGTTAGCTGATGCCTCTGATGGTGAATTCCCAGCTTCCTTGGTGATGACATTATTAGGCTTAAATTTGCCTCAATTAACGGTGTTAGTGTTGCCGCTGAGTTTCTTTTTAGGGATATTGTTGGCCCATGGGCGAATGTATGCTGAAAATGAAATGGTAGTACTGCATGGTGTTGGTGTCAGTGAATGGTATGTCACTCGAGTAACCTTATTACTTGCGATTGGCAATTTATTGTTTACCGCTTATTTGTCTGTTTATGTCGGCCCTTGGGCGGAAGAGCGTCAAAACCAGGTCTTAGAAAAAGCCCAATCTGAAGCCGGATTAGCGGCATTAACCCAAGGTCGCTTTCAAGCAAGCCCGAATGGGCGAGCGGTATTGTTTGTTGAAAAAATAAACAAAGACAACACTTTGGATAAAGTATTTGTTGCACAACTTCCCGATCCTGAAGACGAATATGGTTTAACTAATATTGTGGTGGCTAACAAAGGTCGGGTGATTGAAGATGATATTGGTAGCCAGCAATTACAGCTCGAAAAAGGCTTCCGCTATCAAGGCAGCCCTAAATCACTCGAACTACAAATAATTGAGTTTGGTGGTTATAAAATGGAGATTAAAGAACAAGAAGTGGATGAGCGGCGACGTAAATTATCTGCAATGCCAGTTGATCAATTGTTGGATACTCCAGGACCTGAAGCGGCAGCTGAATTTCAGTGGCGCTTAGCTATCCCTATCGCGATCCCATTGTTGACGTTAATTGCGGTGCCGTTAGCGCGGGTTAATGTTCGCCAGGGTAAGTTTGCTAAAATGGGTCCCGCTATTTTGCTTTATTTGGGCTACTTTGGATTAATGATTGCAGGTCGAAAAGCCCTGCAAGATGAGGTGGTGCCGCAATTTTTAGGCATGTGGTGGATCCATGGCTTTGCGTTGATATTAGGGTTGTTATTACTTATTAAAGAACGCCCGACAGGGATGAAGTTCCTGGGTTTATTTAAACGCAAGCAGGTGACTGCATGAAAATACTAGACCTTTATATTGCTCGTATGATCGTTAGTACATCAGGCTTGTGTTTACTGATTTTGACTGGGTTGTCAGGCATCATTAAGTGGGTTGATCAACTGCGTTTGGTTGGGCGTGGTGCTTATACCATGCTAGATGCTGGCATATACGTGTTGTTTTTAGTGCCCCGTGATATTGAAATGTTTTTCCCTATGGCGGTACTGCTAGGTGCGTTAATTGGTATGGGCATGCTGGCATCTAACTCTGAGTTAGTGGTGATGCAAGTCTCTGGTATGTCGCGCTTACAAATCACCCAATCTGCAATGAAAACGGCTGTTCCATTAATGATCATGGTCATGGCGCTCGGTGAATGGGGCGCGCCTATTGCCGAAAAAAGTGCTAAAGAACTTCAAGCGACTAAAATATCGGGTGGCAGTTTGATTAAATCACATCGGGGTATTTGGGCTAAAGATGGTGACTTATTCGTTAATATCGGTGAGGTTAAAGACGTTAATACTCTGATTGATATTCGCTTATATGAGTTTAACGATCAACAAGAATTAACCGGAGTGACCCATGCTAAAACCGCCGAATTTATTGGCGATGCTTGGCAGCTATCTGCAGTTGATAATACCACGGTAAAAGAGGACCGAGTTATTCGCGACCATCTTGATACTGATGTGTGGCAGTCTTCATTAACCCCAGATAAGCTGAGTGTTGTGTCGGTTAAACCAGAGGCATTATCCATTAGTGGCTTAATTGACTACTTGGATTATTTAAAAATCAACCAACAAGATCCGAGTCGTTATGAACTGGCACTGTGGCGCAAGATTATGCAGCCAGTAACGGTGGCAGTGATGATGTTAGTGGCATTGTCGTTTGTGTTCGGTCCGTTACGTACTGTGACCATGGGAGCTCGTGTGTTACTCGGTGTAGTAGCAGGATTTAGCTTTTATATTAGTAATGAGATATTTGGTCCTATGAGCATAGTGTATGAGTTACCTGCGGTGGTTGGCGCAATTGCCCCCAGCATGTTATTTACTGGATTAGCTTTGTATTATATTCGTAAGTAACTAAACGTTAATTTGAACATTAAACTGTGATGCAAAAATGGCAACCTTTGGGTTGCCATTTTGTTATTGGTAAAGGCCAATTGATTATGCGCCACGCCAGTTACGCATTTGATTAGCTTCTACTGACAATACCACAACCTCAGAACGGGTCATCATGTCTTGTAATGCTAATTTGTCATCATTGATGATAATCCACAGATTACCAATACCTAATAATGACCAAACTACCCGAGCGCAGGCGGTAATGAAACTTAAGTCTTGGCCATTGGGATGTTGAACTTTAAGTCGCCAAGCTCGCATACCTAATGTTTGCCCACCTCGGCTCCAAAACACGGCATAAAATCCGCCGACACAAATGGCTATCCAGAGTTGATAAAGTCCATGATAAACCGGAGTGTTATTGAGCAAATCTGACACATCTTCGTGACCATTCATCGCGATAAGTCCGCTACTTTGCAGACCCAAGAAAACAGCAAAACCAGCCGCGCCAGCAAACATATAAACGGCTACAGCAAGCATTGAGTCATACGTCATTGCACCTAAACGTCGAAAAAAACTGGCTCGAGGGAAATTAGCATGATCTGAATTCAACATAGAGAGTCCTTATGTAAACCAAAATGATTAAACCTCATCATCTTCACGAACAAATTTGATGCTAGTAAAACCAAAACGTGCAAATTCAGTTTTACGAAATTCTTTCTCTGCTTTCGCGCCTTTTTTTGACGTTAACGCAACTTGTTGCTCCATGGCTAAAAAACTTTTTAAATCAATCCCTTCGGCTTCAGCTGCTGCTTCATAAAGATCATGATGTATGTCATAGCTAAACGCGATAGTTTTGGTTTTGCCTTTAAAGGTATAGATAACTTGGCGCGCCATGGCGAACTCCTGAAATTAATGTAATTCATTTTTTAATGTAAACAATACGGCACCCTAAAGGCATCAATCTGCCGACAAAGACTTAAGCGTTATGATTTTTTAGGTGCCAAATGGTAAAAGAGACAAATACCCATAGGGTAATGATCTAATGCACAATCTTCAATTATCCCACGTTCATCGACGTATAACCAAGCTGATCGGCATGAACTTGCAATAAATATTCAAATAATACGATGCCCCTGCTGACTAATGCTGTAATAACCTATGGTTTGCTGTTTAAGGTTTTAACATCGCCATAGTAGGGCTTGTTGATCTTTCAAGGTTGTTTTTGCAGCGAATTGTGGGTTATTACTGAAACATGAGCGACAAGGCAGAGGCTTTGTGGTGTCGTTATTCTACATAAAAAGCCGATAACGCAGTAGAAATGACCAACAAACGCTGCCCGAAGGGTTCGGCTAAAAACGTTTTACTCTTTGTTGAGCGACTCTTTGCTGAGTAAGTTGCTTAGATTGCTAGGCTGCAATCCACTTGCCTCGATTAAAACGTTTTTATCTCGAACAAAATTCAACCAGCAAAGATCAACAGGCCCTAGAAACGTTATAAAGGTATGTCTTCACACGATGAAATGGTCGTGACGACTGCTGGCTATAAGGGTAAGAACAAATAACATGCCCCATCAGGGTAACTGTCTAGTGACAGTGTCAGTTTTGCTGATGTGATGTCTGCTTTAAACCCTTGCTGTTGCCAGTACGTTTGCGCACCTTGTACCGCCACCAGTCCTATACCCTTCACCGCCAACGCTTTTGCTTGATTTACAACATAAGTGAAAAGTTGTTTTCCAATGCCCATGCCTTGTGCATTGGGTGAGATGGCCATGTCATGTAAATACCAGCAGTTGGCCTTAATCTGGCCACTGATTTTAGTCTCCAATGACGGGGCATCGCCTCGTTGCCAAGGGTGGACTAATGTATAAGCTAGCACTTCATTGCCTCGTTCAAATACCAAGCAACTTGATGGTGAAGCTTGCCATTTACTTTGCATAATACCAAGCGACTCGGGTGTTAATTCGACATAGCATTGTGCTTGGATCGCCATGATAGCGGGCCAGTCAGTTAAGCAAATTGGACGTATTGACATATCATTCTGTCTTGGCATTTAGGGCATAATTATACTCAGAAACGGCTTAAAACCTAAGTGTTATTTGGCGTTATATCGAGATAGCATTGTGCTTGACCGCCTTAATAGCGGACTAGCCTTAATAGCAAATTGGGCGTATTGACATATCATTCTGTCTTGGCATTTTTGACGGGCAATTTCAGATGCAGGTTTTACATTCCAAATTAAAGGCCGTAGAGTTATACCTGAGAATCCATCAAGTCAATTAAGTGTTATAAGAAATTACGCTGAAAAGACTTTGATTGGTTAATAACTGTGATCTTCGACTACGATTTTAATGTGTTAAGCACGTATCTTGTATCATATGAGGTTATTTATCCACACCGAAATAATGTAAATGCACTCGTTGTTGTAATCTCAGGATCAATAATACAAGACAAAAGCATTTTGGAAATTACGGAGCAATTTTTGAGCTAACAAATGATTAAGAGGCAAAAAACAGTTGGCTTTTGCTCCTTCATCGCTAATTTAATAGTCACTTTTTGGCCTCTTAATGAGTCGTTAGAGCAAAAGATATTCAATGGAGGATATGAATGGACTGTCTATACCACCTAATATACGCCAGCCAAGAGACCCATAAAATGGGTGAAGATGAAATTCTTGAATTGCTCTCAAAGTCGAAGTTGGCTAATGATAAGCTAAGTATCACTGGCATGCTTCTATACGACGAGAGAAGTTTTTTTCAGGTGCTTGAAGGGGATAAGGAAATTATTGAAAACTTGTTTGCTCACATAGCGAAAGACAAAATGCATGAAAAAGTAACCAAAATTATCTTTGAAGCCATACCTGAAAGAAATTTTTCAAAATGGAGTATGGGTTATTCGATTGTTTCAAGTAGAGATTTGAATGCTATCGATGGTTTAAATGACTTTTTTAGTGGGGAGAATTGTCTGGGCGACGTTGATGAAGGCCGAGCTAAAAAATTACTTAGTGCTTTCTCTGATGGCAGATGGCGATTGAGTTAAATTTTACTCGTTGTTATATAAAAAGGGCTGAGATTTTAAGGACTATTTGTGTTTGAAAAAATAATGTTTTCCCATGCATTCCAACCTATTATCGATATTACTCGCGAAACTATCGTTTCTTATGAGGTATTACTAAGGGGAGTTAATAATGAACCCCCGGGCTTTATTTTTAATAAAATAAATAAGTCGAACCTGATGTCTTTTGACCAATATAACCGAGAAAAGGCTTTGGAACTCGCTGCGCGCTTGGGCCTTGATTGCGCCTTAAATATTAATTTCACTCCTGATGAAATTATATTTGAAGGAGGTCTCTATATAACAGCGACCCTAGAGAAGGCTAAAAGCCTTGGTTTTAATCCAAAGCAATTAGTCATTGAAATAACAGAAGGCGAATTTATTCATGATATAGATTTGTTGGCAAGCGTATTGAATAAATTACGCAGTGAAAGCATGGTTATTGCTATTGATGATTTTGGATCAGCATATTCCGGCCTAAATATGCTTGCAGAAATCCAGCCTGATCTGATAAAACTCGATATGTCGCTTTTACGTGATATTGACCACCACGGCCCACGGCAAGCAATTGTTAAAGGGATTTACAGTGTGTGTACAGATCTGGGTATTGACGTTCTGGCAGAAGGCGTTGAATCAGAGGGTGAGTTCAACTTTTTACGAAATATAGGGGTGAAGCTTTACCAAGGATATTTTTTTGCAAAGCCGGGCTTTGAGTGCCTACCTCAGATATCTAATTCGTTTGACGACATTAGGTCTAATGCTCAAACATATATGGGCCTCCCGCCATTCAATAGGCGAGCCATTTGTTAAGGGAAAGTATTTGGCTGCTTGTGCAGTCAAATTCAAATCAATTCATCTGCTTCGTCTGTCAGTTAGCTGTCAAATCGCCGTGTTCTTGTAAAAAAGCATGCAAATACAGATAGCGGTTCTCTTATTGCTCTCTCACACTTGTGTGCTAACAAAATACCGTGTGACACCCGGTGTTTTTCAAGACAGTTGCCGCCTAAATTGTTAAGCAGCTTCTTTATGTTGCTCTGGATTTAACTCCACAGCACCTATTGGCTGCCAGTTTCGCTCTTCTTTTGACCATCGCTCAGGATGCTCATTTCTTTTTTCCTGACTACTCATAAAGCTCAGCCATACTTAGGTATGGTTGTGGCATAGGTGCGGTTCGTAATGCAATGTACATAAATCGAGGTAACATATCTTAAGTGCAAATCGGCGATTAAATCGATAGCAATATTCTGCTAAATATTTCTTGATTTCAATGAGCAATAACGGCGACAAGAGCATACAGGGCAGACAAAACCATCAGGCCATTTCCAATTAAATAGCGCCTCAATACATTGTTCTTCTGAGCCATAATCTTTGAATAATTACTGCAAACATGTACCCATGTTGATGCTGAACTTTATTTTTGCTCATAGCCATACTCCTTACACCGTCTTCTATAAATATAGCCTAAGTTTGAGTTAAAAAGTGGCTGAGTTAAGTGGGTAATCAGGTATTATTTTGTCTTGGCATTTGTTAGGGCATAATTGAGGGAATAATTATACTCAGAAACGGCCTAAAACCTAAGCGTTATTTGGCGTTATTCCGAGATAGCATTGTGCTTGATCGCCT
>NZ_JBEOPO010000030.1:0-68599 GCF_040310145.1 Shewanella sp. S1-49-MNA-CIBAN-0167
AAAACCAAACTCATTGGCATTTTCTTCAGAATCTTGGCAACGAAACACGGTTCCATCAACGGCAAGGGTGGTAAGCCCTAGCGCGTTATTCTCCCCCAACGCTTGCTCAAGCCAAGCTGAGACAGTGGATTTAAATAAGTACGACATAGGCGCTTCACCTAAGCGTCGTCGGCAATCCGTCAATACACTCGGCGCTACGCGAGACCAAGTTGAGTCTCCAGATTGAAGTGCAATATCCATCGAGCTACAGACTTCTTTGATGGACTGGTTACGAATTAACCCCATCCAGAGTACTAGCCAGACTGCCTGCTGGGCAGGCAGACGGCGATTACGGATACTCGCCTTGTTAGCTGAAAGGAGTGATTGTTCGATCCAATCTGAATCAATCGCCTCCATTACAGAACCGTAAGACCCGCTTTCTTCAACAGACTCATGAACTAACTCAAGCTCTTGCACAAACATAAAAAATCCCCACCAGAATACTGGTAGGGATTATCTTTCATCTGCAGGATCGGTCAAGTGCTCTTAAACGATCGGCATTGACCCTTTAGGTAGCTTTTAAGCAGTGCGGATAACCTTAAGAAATTACTCGTAATCAGTGGAGTAAGTTTCTTCATAGGTGTGCGAGTAAAGTTCAAACAAGTTGCCAAACGGGTCTTCTAAGTACACCATTTGGGTTAGATTGTTGTCGTCTTCTGGGTGGTAGCGCGTGATATCCATACGTGCTTTACCGCCATATTGCACAGTACGTGCAATTGCACCTTCAAAGTCATCTGTTTGCAAACAAAAGTGGAAGATACCAATACGGGTGAAATCAACTTCATGACGTTCTTGACGATCTTTCATTTCAAACATCTCAACACCAATACCGTCAGTCGTGACTAAGTGTGCAATGTTAAAGCCTTTAAAGCCTTCACCAAAAACGGCCACACACATTCTGCCAATCGCAGTTTCACGTTCTTCTTGAACCTTAGTGTTACCCATTACCACTTTTAGACCCAGCGCTTTAGTGTAAAACTCAACCGCTTTATCCATGTCGCCAACCATCAAACCTACGTGATTCATTTTCATAACTTACTCCTAAAAAACTATTTATTAATTCGTCATTTGTTTCGATGGAGTAATCTTACGGCGAACGAGGCATAAATAAAAATTATCAAATATTATTAAATTAATAATTTTAACTTATGATTTTAATTTATGATTTTTTGGTTAGTTGAAAAAATAGAAGTTAATCAAGCAATGGCTCAGCCTGAGACAATTAGACAAGTCCAGCACAGCAATAAAGCTTGAGATCAATCAGGTAGAAATGCAGTAACGGGTTTTATAAATGGCTGGTAAGTGCAGAGGCAGTGCAGGGAGTTTGATGAACCTAACTAATTGTCAGCAGGCATATTTACTTGGTCAAATAAGCTAATGTTGTCTCTTGATTGGTGAGAGGCTCATATGCTTTAGGGAGATTAATGGCTCTGTCTTTCTATTTCTAGTTCTATTAATAGTGCTGTATGTGCATCATTTGCTGCGTATCTTTTCTGATGATCGTGTAGAGGAAATATTGACCAATTTGATTGTTGTGCACTCTTCGATAGCCGTTGATTAAAAAACATTGCAACTGCAACTCTAGCGCCAACGCGTTGTTTCACATGCGCAAAACGCATCACTTTTGAAGATAGTTCTTCTGTATTTACTAATTTAATTCCAAATTTTCTAAAAAGAATTTTTTTATCTTCTTTCAATCCAAAACCTACCTTCCTTATTGTTGGATCAGATAATATTTCTGAGATTGCAGTAAAATTTTCATAAAATTTTGTAGGAAATAAGAATACTTTAGATTTTGTGGCTAGCTGAATTAGATGAGGTCCATCACTTACCTCACCTTTTATAAAACAAGGTTTGCTCTCTGTATCAAACCCTAAACAAGAGTGTGATCTCAACTCCGCTATTGCACTTATCGAGTCTGCTTTGTTTGTGACAACGATTATATTCTCTAGACTAATACCTTCATAAATGGGTAAATCTCGAATTTTCTCCTTTGTTGGCCTTTCCATTGAGTATCCTTCTTTTCCACAGAGTCAGTATTCATCCATTGCGCTGTTTGCAAGGCATAAATCGCTTCTTGGATTTGCCCGATGCCACATCCAAATGATTAGGTAACGCTTTACTTAACCTAAGATGCTATAGGAATTCACTTTTTTAAGGTAGTTATTTTTTTGTACAATATTTATGCTAATTGCTTGTTCTGATTAGAGCTTTTAAGGCTGGTTTTGAGGTGTTTTATCTAAAGGTTGCAGGACTCAATAACATTGAGGCCGTTGAAGACTCTTTATAAAGGAATGCGTGAGCCTGACAGGCCTTTCTCGCACATCTGACCTATATGGATATTGGAAATGTCATTATGATGTCGGGAACATCATTGACCATGTGCTTCAAGGCATTCAGGCATTTTGCCTATCAGAAGCGTTAGCATTTTCACTCTTTGTAATAAGATAGGGCGAAGGGCCACGACGTTAGTGGCCGCAGGCCATCAAAGCTAAATCATAAAGAATGACAAAAAAAGACCATTAACAATGGTCTTCCTCAACAAACCTACTCTTGCAAAAGGTCTTTGCAAATATGCACCAAATCCGACTGTACCGCCGCTGCAGTCACCTCACGCCCAGCCCCTGGACCGCGGATAATCAAAGGGTTACCTTGATAAAATGCACTGCGAATAACAAACACATTATCACCTGGGGTTAAGTTAGCGTAAGGATGATTGCTATCAACCCATTGTAAGCCTACTTCCGCTTGTAGTTTGCCTTCGACCTTATCCAGTGAAGCCACATAACGCAGTACCTTGTTTTGCTCGGCAGCGGCTACATATTGTTGCAATAAATCATCATCTAACTCGCTGATACGATCCAAAAAATCCTCAAGTGACAACTCAGCTAATGCTTTAGGCACCAAAGAACTAAGGCTAATGTAGTCTAACTCTACCGCCAAGCCTATTTCTCGGGCCAAAATAAGCAGTTTCCGTTGCATGTCACGGCCCGATAAGTCATCACGGGGATCCGGCTCGGTAATCCCTAAACTGCGAGCTTGAAGCACTAATTCAGAAAAGGGTTTAGTGCCATCATAATTTTCAAACAACCAACACAAGGTGCCAGAAAAGATACCACCAACGGCCTCAACAGTGTCGCCACTATTGCGTAAGTCATTTAACGCATGCTGAATAGGTAAACCTGCACCACAACTGGCGTTATAACGCCAAAATAATCGACGATTACTTAATTGCTGCTTTAATTCACGATAAAATGGCAATGGCCCAGAACCGGCTAATTTATTGGCACTCACCACATGGATACCATGGGCAAACAGCTGTGGATATTGTAAGGTTAAGGCGGCACTAGCACTGATATCTAATGCAACAATTTCATCGCATGATAATAGTGCTAACTGCTCAAACAGTTTGTCATAATCCCATTCAATGCCTTGCTGTTGATAATCGAGTTGCCACCGTTCAAGGTTAATACCGTCATTGGAGATTAACGCTTTTTTCGAGCCCACTAGACCCACTAACTCAACAGAGGCTTCAAGTTCACTATTTAATGTTGGGCTAGCCCGTTTAAATAAATCAATCCACGCCTCACCGATATTACCCACCCCAAGCAATAACACCCCAATGCGCATTCTTGGACCGGCACAACGGCGATGTATTTTCTGGGTTAATAAACTCACTTGAGCTTGCGGCACTAAGGTCACTAAACTTAACGCATCTTGATAAATAGGTTTCGCATCACGACTCAGTAGTCGGGCAAAACTGCGTCTAAAGTGGTGAGCATCAGCACTGACTAACGCCACTAGGCCTAAATCAGTTTGGGTACTCAATTCTTCAATCGCAAATTCACTGCGGTACCGAGTAAGCAAAGATTGCACTTGTTTCTGGCTTTCAAGAGTAAGGGCGAGTTCAAACTTATGCTGTGCCAACGACCAATAAGCTAACGGCGTGATGCCTGCTTTATCTAAAATCGTCAGTAATGGCTCAATATCTGAGTTCATTTTAAAACTAAACAACAGCACTTCATTTAAGTTGGTGATTACCGGTGCGCTCGCTGATGAACTCAGTGGCGCAATTAAGGTAAAATCTGTGTGTGAGGCATAACTAGAGCGTACAGCTAAACTCACTGCCGTATTAAACAATGGCTGTAAGGTACGAGAATGCAATACTGGCGAACCTAATCGCGCTAAGCGATCCGCTTCCGCTAATGACATACTCTTTAGTAATTTTGCGTCATTAATTTTGTTCGGGTCAGCATTAAATACCCCTTCAACATCAGTCCAAATTGTCACTCTTTCTATGTCGGCTAAACTGGCAATCAAGGTCGCACTAAAGTCTGAACCATTACGGCCTAATAATAAGGTATCACCCTGACGATTAGCACATATAAAACCGGTAATAACTAAACGTTGTTGTGGATGCTGCGCCAATAAGGCTTGAACTTTCTGACGCGACTGCGGCACTAAAATATTAGGTACAGCCCCTTCCTCAGCGACAAGAATAGAGCAAGCATCAACATGATTGGCTGCCACCCCCATTTCTCGTAACAAAGCCGCCATCAGGCGCGCGGACCAACGTTCACCAAAACTCACCACTTGATTAAATTGGTAATCATTGCGTTGCTCTAAGGATAACAGACTGACTAACTGAGATTGGTCAGAAGACAAACGTTCGCGCAAGTCTCGCGCTTGTTCATTGGATAATAATTGTTCAATTAACGTTTGTTGATAGCTAATCAGAATTTGTAGTTGCCCTTGCCACAATTGACTACTGTCACGCAGGCTGAGTAATTTGTATAAAAAGTTAGTCGTTTTTCCGGCGGCGGATACCACCACTAAATCATCACTTTGACCATGTGTAAGAAGAATATGTGCAACACGGCGATAGCAATCTGCATCCGCTAAACTTGAACC
Source organism: Shewanella sp. S1-49-MNA-CIBAN-0167 (assembly GCF_040310145.1). Classification (NCBI taxonomy): domain Bacteria; kingdom Pseudomonadati; phylum Pseudomonadota; class Gammaproteobacteria; order Alteromonadales; family Shewanellaceae; genus Shewanella; species Shewanella sp. S1-49-MNA-CIBAN-0167. The sequence goes on from NZ_JBEOPO010000030.1 coordinate 4,951, forward strand.
ACCAAACTTGTGTAAATGACTTCGCGCCATTACTGACTCCTTAAACAACTACGACTTGTGTTGCGACTGCTAGACTTCTATTTTGAAATGAATAGTGTTGCAAGTGCATATTTTTACTATTTTACTTAATTTGGGCAAAACCACAGCTAACTTAAACTCGAATTAAGCTAATTTAAGCCAAATTAAGCTGATTTAATCGCGTTAACAGCAGCTAAGCCAGCTTTAATGTCGGCCACAAGGTCCTCAGCATCTTCAATGCCAACCGATAATCTCAATAAAGTCTCTTTAATACCAGCCTCTTTCCTTGCTTGTGGGTCCATAGCTCTGTGGGTCATCGTGGCCGGAACAGCGACTAAGCTTTCCACTCCGCCTAAACTTTCCGCAATACTAAACAGGGATAATGCCTGTAAAAATGCCTCCACTTCAGCTTCACCACCGAACAACTCAAAGCTTAACATCGCGCCAAAGCCTTGTTGTTGTTTTGCCGCAATGTCGTGACCAGGATGGTCTTTTAATCCCGGATAATACACCTTGGACACCACAGCACTGGCACTCAATAACGCAACAATTTTTTGCGCATTACGCTGATGCTCACGAATTCGCACCGCTAAAGTGCGCAAGCCACGCAAGGTTAAGTAACTGTCAAAAGCAGATCCCGTTAACCCTAACGTATTTGACCACCAATGCAATAATTCACCCACTTCAGCATCTTTAGCCACCACAGCGCCACCCACCACATCACTGTGACCATTAATGTATTTAGTGGTTGAGTGAATAACGATGTCAGCACCCAATAACAAGGGTTGTTGTAATATTGGCGATAAAAAGGTGTTATCTACCGCCACTAACGCACCGACGTCATGGCAGGCTCGGCTAATAGCACTAATATCGACCACCCGCAGCAGTGGATTCGATGGCGTTTCTAACCAGACCATTTTCGGTTTTTGGGCAATGGCTTGGTTCAATGCTTGTGCATCAGTTTGATCAACAACCAACAACTTAAATTGACCTTTTTTAGCCAAATGCGTAAATAGGCGATAACTACCACCATAACAATCATGCGGCACCACTAATAAATCATCTGGACCAAGTAAGCTAGTCACTAAGGTAATGGCGGCCATGCCAGTACAGGTCACTACACCTGTAGCGCCTTGCTCAAGTTTGGCCAGCGCTTCACCTAAAATACAGCGGGTCGGATTACCCGATCGGCTGTAATCAAACTCGCGCGGATTGTTGTGACCATCGAAGGAATAATTGGTTGATAAATAAATTGGGGGCACTATGGCGCCATGCTGTGTGTCTGTTTCAATACCCTGGCGAACGGCCAATGTGGCGCTTTGATGCTTAGTCATAATTGACTCCTAAAAATGTCACAAACACACAAAGAGATGTCTAGACGTCTAAATCTACCGAAGAGATCTTCATCCGTCAACAAAAATAGACGCTTAGACGTCTAAACATCAAGAAATCTATTTGCATCGAGATTAAATATTCGCAATAATTTGACTAGAGAGTGTAACGGTTTAAAATCTGCACCGTATTTATCGTTAAGGGTAAGTTAATGACTGAATGGAATGGCGAATATATCAGCCCATATGCCGAACACGGCAAAAAAAGTGAACAAGTAAAAAAGATAACAGTTTCTATACCTCTAAAAGTACTAAAAATACTGACAGATGAGCGTACCAGACGCCAGATAAACAATCTGCGTCATGCAACCAACAGTGAACTGCTGTGCGAAGCATTTTTGCATGCGTACACAGGTCAACCTTTGCCTTATGATATTGATTTATCAAAAGATCAACCTGACAGCATTCCAAGTGAAGCGAAAAAATTAATGGATGATATGGGGATCGAGTGGGAAGAGCTCGAATAATTCACTGGTTAGTGATTACCTCACAAACTGTTAAACTGCCCTTTTAAGAAGCAGTGATGTTGTTAACGAGAATTTATGATGCCATTTATCGATCCAACAACCTTGATACTGGCATCAGTTATCGTGTTTTTTGGCGCACTAACCCAAAGCTTAATTGGTTTTGGGTTAGCCGTTGTTGCCAGCCCGCTGCTGTACATTGTTAATCCTCAATTAGTCCCAGTGCCCATTATTGCCATGGGTTTTGCTATCTCTGCCATGACACTTTTTCGAGAGCGCGGACACTTACAGTTTAATGGTCTGCAATATGCGCTATTAGGCCGTATTCCTGGGGGATTCTTAGGTGCTGGATTATTATTGTTTGCGCCCCAACCCATATTAGGCTTAATTATTGCGGCTATTGTGTTTATTGCCGTGATCCTGAGTACCTATCGCGTTACCGCACCAATAAATCGCAGCAGTTTATTTATCGCCGGGGTATTTTCGGGCATATTTGCTAATATCGCTGCCATTGGAGGTCCACCAATGGCTATATTGCTTGCAGGCAAAGATGCCAGTCAATTTCGAGCCGCATTATCAGCCTTCTTTGTCTTTAGCTCATTAATTGCGCTAGCTATTCTAGCTGTTGTTGGCTTAGTTGAGCTCAAGCACTTATGGTTATCACTGTTGTTATTGCCTTCAGTGATTGCGGGCTACCTTGTCGCTGGCCGATTAATTGGCCGCATCGATAAAGAAAAAACCCGTATGGCGACATTAATATTATGTAGCATTAGCGCAACAATATTGGTCATCATGTCGGTCAACACATTAATCTCTGCTAATTAATCTCTGCCTATTAACAGCCCCTTTTTTTTATCGCATACGATTCAGACATAAACAACAACACATTCTTATATGTGGCCGAACATCTATCACTACCTAGTACCATGTTACCTAACAAAATTTTATCCTCTGCACAATAGATCTGCATCACAGTTGTTCATTAGATTTCTTTCAATTAACTTTTTTTCAATTAGATTTTTCTCATGAATATGATCTACTTCAAATTAACAATACCTATTTTTAGGTAACATTCTTTACAGCAAAGAAATGATCACATGTTGCTAATGCTTCAACCATAAAAAAGCTCTATAGAGGATAAAATGATGAACACATACGTTAAAGTTGGTATCGCAATCGCCATTGCATTATCACTCGGTAGCCAAGTAATGGCAGCCGATGGTGGTAACCCTAAAAAAGGCAAACACCTGTACAAAAAAGAATGTAAAGCGTGCCACAGTGTCAATAGTGAAGGCGTAGAACTCACTCCAATGACAAAAACCATGAGCCAGTGGGATCGATTTTTTACCCGTGATATGCACAAAGCTAAACCCGCCATTTTTGAAGCCTTATCAGAAAAAGACCTGAAAGACATTCAACAGTTTTTGTATGATCACGCAGCTGATTCAGACCAACCAGCAACCTGCGGTTAAATCATCAATGCTGAGCACCTTTTCGTCCTAAGCGAAAATATCAGCCAATAAACAAACCGAAAAAAATAGTGGGGCTTAGCCTCAGGGAAACTTACACCAAAAAATTGCCAAATTGAACTGACCATTTGGCAATTAACGGGGAGAAATACCATGAGAACTCTCATCTCAATATTAGTTGCCAACGCTCTTTTTATGAGTAGTGCAAGTCTAGCGGCAGACACTGATTCACAAAAAATTGCCGACCTGAAACAACAGCTTGCTAGCGTTACCGATGATCTTGACTACTTAAGCTCGCGGGTTGACAAAACCGAGCGTCATACTGCCTTAGATAGAGTCGCAATCACAGGTGATTTTAGAACCAAAGCACATTCATTACATTATCAAAATGTCACTTGGAACCCAGCCATGAATGTCAATTTTTCTGACTTTGGCGCTAAAGCCATGTCAGGAGTATTTGGCGATCCTAATAGTGCCACTTCACCATTAGGCCAAATGATGATGGCTAACCCTGATTTAGCCAGCGCGTTTCAAAGCGGTGCGCTAAATGGCGTTATGCCAATGCTGTTAGGTCAAAAAACTCAACAAGATATTGATAACGATATATTTTATACCACGCGGTTGCGCCTAAACATTAATGCCAAAGTATGGGATAACGTCAGCTTTGCCGGACGCTTGACCATGTTTAAGAGCTGGGGAGACTCTAGCGGGGTTAAAGTGTTTGACTCGTGGAACTCATTCACCATGGACGGCACCAGTAGCGGCAGCACCAGTGGTGATGAATTAAAAGTAGAACGCGCCTATTTTAACTGGAAAGACATTAACGGTAGCGGCACGTACCTTTCTATCGGACGTCGCCCCTCAACGTACGGCCCACCAAGTCATTATCGTGAAAATGAACTCAGAGGCGGCACGCCATCAGGTCACTTAGTCAATTTCAACTTCGATGGCCTAACCTTAGGTTACAATCTGGGTGATATCACCGGCATTGAAGGCCAAACCGTGCGTTTTTGCTATGGTCAAGGCTTTGAGTCGCAATACGGCAATGGCGAATTGTTTGGTGACATCATCACCAAAGACACTCACCTCGGTGGTTTTAATATCGACGTTATCAACGACGGTAACCACTTCTTGCAGTTCACTTTATTCGGCGCTAAAGATGTCAATGATGGCTTCACAGGCACCATGGCATTCCCAACTCAACTCGCGGGTATCTTTGCCCCAACCATGTATCAAGACATGCAAAAGTTTGACAACTTTAACTTCGTCACCCGAGTACAGCCTAGTGGTGTAATTGGAGATATATATTTAGGTGGATTAGGTTATGCCTATGAATCCGATGACGACATGAAAGTGTTTGCTTCACTCGGTTGGACTCGTGCAGAACCTAACGGTAATGCAGGTTTGTTCGGTGGCATGTTAAGCGATGCAGTATTTGAAGCAGAACTTAACAGCACGGGTACAGAAATTATTATGGTACCAAAAGAAACGGTTGATAGTGACACCAAAGATGGCTATGGCATTTATGTGGGTATGCAAATACCTGCACCATACGGTAAATTCGGCTTGGAGTATAACTACGGTTCTAAATACTGGAGTCCCTTCACCCAAGCTCAAGATGACCCTATTGGCAGTAAGTTAGCCACCCGTGGTCATGTTGCCGAAGCCTATTATATCTTTGATATTAATCCAAAAATGTTTATCAAGTTAGCCGGTTTGTATTACGACTATGAATATACCGGAAGTGGCTCACCAGTAGGTTCACCTCTGAAAGTTGACGATGTGATTGCCGGTAACGCTTACTCCATGCTGCCAGTGGTCGACACCGCCTATGACGTTAATGCTTCACTAACGATTAACTTCTAACTTAAATCTCTAACTTGGCCCCCCTGAGCACAAGCTCAGGGGTAAGGATAAACATCATGAAACTATTATCAGCACTGGCTGTATTACTGTTATTAAGCAGTAGCGCGCAGGCTGCATTTGACCATAAAGAGGCGCTGAAAGGGCCTTTTGCCAATGGCCCTGAAGTGACGACACAATGCTTAACATGCCATAAAGAACATGCTGAAGAGTTTATGAAGTCTTCACATTGGACTTGGGAATTGGAACAAGAATTACCTGGTCGCACCGTTAAGAGAGGAAAGAAAAACAGCATCAACAATTTTTGTGTGTCGATAGCGGGTAATGAACCGCGCTGCACCAGTTGTCATGCGGGTTATGGTTGGAAAGATTCTACATTCGACTTTAAAGACATGAGCAAAGTGGACTGCTTAGTCTGTCACGACACGACTGGTACTTACATAAAAGACCCTGTTGGTGCCGGCGAGGCCTTAGCAAGAGTCAATTTAGCCCGCGTAGCACAAAATGTGGGTGCACCAGTGCGCGATAATTGCGGCAGTTGCCACTTTTACGGCGGCGGCGGTGATGGTGTTAAACATGGCGATTTAGACTCCTCCATGTCTTACCCAGACAAAGCCACCGATGTGCACATGGACACCGATGGTAACGATTTCCAATGCCAAACTTGTCATGTCACCGAAAATCATCAAATTACCGGTAATGCGATGGGAGTATCGCCAGGTGGTGAAAATCATATTGGTTGTGAAAACTGCCATGATGCAGCTCCACATCAAAATAAAAGACTGAACACTCATACAGCAGCCGTGGCGTGTCAGACATGTCATATTCCATCATTTGCTAAAAATCTAACCACCAAAATGCGTTGGGATTGGTCAACCGCAGGTCAAGATATTCCTGTAACGACAGATCAATACGGCAAGCACACCTATATGAAAAAGAAAGGTAGCTTTATTTGGCAAAAAGACGTGAAACCACAATATGCTTGGTTTAATGGCTACGCCGATGCTTACATGCCTGGCGACAAAATGGACCCAGCTAAAGTGCTTAAATTAGCTTATCCATTAGGTGATATTAACGATCCTAAAGCCAAAATCTACCCATTTAAAGTGCATACAGGCAAACAAATTTATGACACTGAACTCAACATCTTACTGACGCCTAAAATTTACGGTGAAGGTGGCTACTGGAGTGAATTTGATTGGGACTTAGCCGCAAAACTGGGAATGGAAGCTAACCCAACCATGATAGAGAAAGGACTCAAGTACAGTGGTAATCATGGTTTTGTTGAAACCGTAATGTGGTGGCGTGTCAACCACATGGTGTCACCAAAAGACAAGGCATTACAATGTAATGACTGTCATAACAAAGGCGAGCGTTTAGACTGGAAAGCCCTTGGTTATGATGGCGACCCAATGAAAAACCGCAAAGGTATTAAACACACTAAAGCAGACTAGAACAGACTAGAAATGCGATAAGCTGAAACAAAAAAACCGCCATCGACTTTTACGATGGCGGTTTTTTATTAGCTAAAAAGTCAGCTAAAAATCCAATCCTTGGCACTCAAAGTCTTGTTCAATACCACTAATAGGATCGGTGAACCGTAACCGTTTCGCTAATAGTTGCAACGGCTTGCCAAAATTATCAGGCCCTTTAGGCTGTAATATCGGATAAAAGCGGTCGTTTAAAATCGGCATACCTAAACTCTGCATATGCACTCGTAATTGGTGAGTTTTACCTGTGATTGGGCTTAATGTAAACAAGCCTAAATCACCCATTACCGCCACTAAACTGATTTCAGAATGGCTGTTAGCCTCACCTTCAACCACCTGCATGGTAAAGCTGGGGGTAGCCGCAACGATACGATTTTTAACGGTCCAATGCATGGGCAAGGTGCAAGTATTATCGGCTAACTGTGCTAATAGCTGTGGAGTTAACTTGGCGATGGCCTGATAATCTTTGGTAATCTTGTTATCTAAAAACAACTGGTGATATGCATGCCGCGTTTGCGGATCCAGCGTCATTAACATCACCCCTGCTGTATCTTTATCTAGCCGGTGGGCGGGTGCTACAGTGTCAATTTGCGTGGCGATACGTAATCGATGCACCAAGCATTCGTTAACGTAATTACCGCCTGGGGTCACAGGTAAAAAATGCGGTTTATAGACAATAATAGTGTTGCTGTCTTGATACAGCACTTGCTCAACAAACGGCACTTTAGTTTCAGCCACCACTTCCCGATAGTAATACACTCTTTGGGTCGCTTGATAGGCAGTATTAATACCAATTAACCCGCCATGCTGCCAATGTACTTTGCCTGCTTCGATCCTTTGTTGCCACACACTGGGATCAATTTGTTTAAAATGATCGATCAAAAAATCAATCACAGTGTGGTATTGCTTGCCTGCTAACTCATTAGTACGTGGCAACACAATATAGGATGGCTGAGCAGCAATGGCAGCGCTTGATGTTTGGCAAGAAGACAGAACGTGACCCGCGATATAATTTGATGAATTAGGCATAAATAACTTGGCTATATAAAGATAACGATAAAAGACAAAATGTTAGTGTTATCTTATCAGGCCGAATCTAGATTGTATCTTAATTATCGCTAGGAAAATAACACAATATAAGCGTTATACATCCACATGCGACTTGAGTAATTGCAGCACAAAATCCATGGTCTTATGGCAATTAGGTTGTTCAACTAAAATCAACTTATCCCGGTTATACATAGGTAAAACTTCTAACCAACGTTGACTAACCCAAGTGGCATCTTCTAAATGTACTTGTGAGTACAACTCAAGCAAATCCGGATTCACTTGATAAAATTGTTCAAGTGCGGCGCTGATAATTTCAAACTCACCCGCGATGGGCTCATCGCACCAATTAGCGCAAGGTAGCGCACGAGCAATCCAGCAACCATCACGTTTTTTGGCGGCGGATAAGATTTTAAGACGTTGTGAACCTTCAATAACAATGCTTAACGAACTATCCTCCAACTGATTGAAGTCAATAATATTGCATTGGGTTGCCGCAATATAACAAGGCAGTTCGCTATTCACTTTCAATGGCGCAAATGCTAGGTCATAGTGGCCTTTTAATACATCTGCAACCATACATAAATCGCTAGGTGTCACGACTCGAATTTCAAGTCGCCCACCGGGCAACAGCACTGCATCTTGGATGAGTAATGCCACTTCTTTTGTTTGCATAACAGCCTCCAACACCATAGGTGACGTTACTGAACCAAAGTCGAATCAATAAAATAAGTGTAGCAGTGGTTAATAATTCAACAACTTAAGCGGGTTAAATAATGCGAACTAACGACATCACCACTAAACTCGCTACGCTCTACTCCAATAGACCTTGTTCAATACGACTGTATTTCAAAAAAGAACAAAAAAAGAACAAAAAAAGAACAAAAAACATCCAATATGCTAAGGCACCATAAACGCTCGATACGATCCATTATGGTGCCAAAGGTAACAATATCTGGCTTTATTGCACATTGCAGCCAATAAACAATACGGCTGTTAACCCATGAATTCACCCCGCTATCAAGGCATAGAGCAAGCTTGATTTGAAAGACTCACTCCCAAGCTAATTTGTCGAGTCTACTCACCCCTTATTGCCGCGCTGAGGTTGGCTTAGGCTTTTCGCCATAACAGGGATGTATAAAACCAATCAAGGCTCATGTATGGATAAAATGAGGATATTAACTCAGCTCTGTCGTGCAGGTAATTTACAATTCTTATTATATTTTTAATGCTGTTGTGTTTGTAAAACAGTATGCTTTAGCGCTAACACGCTATGATGTTTTTGTGGCTTTTACTTTACGGAATTTTTTATGATTGTTGATACTTTAGCCAATCGTCACCTTTATACACCGCTCAACCCGAGATTAGCCATAGCGTTAACCCATCTCGCCGACACAGACTTTAGTCAGCTTGAAGTGGGAACCTACCCGCTTGAAGGCAAAAATATTTTCGTTATCGTCAATGATTATGAAACCAAACCCAAAGAAATAGAGCCGTTTGAAGTTCATCAACAATACATTGATGTGCAATATGTGGTCAGCGGTGAAGAAGAATTTGGTTATTTACCCTTGGCCAATCAAACGCCTTCTAAGCCCTATTTTGACAAACATGACTATGCTGAATACGATTATCAATCTAACAAAGATGACGCGGCATTTATTCCTCTAAAAGCGGGCATGTTCGCGCTGTTTTTCCCCGGCGACATACATATGCCAGGCACCAGTGCAACACCACAAAAAGTCCGTAAAGTGGTGATTAAAGTTCGGCTATAACAAAATAGCGAGAGCAAGATAGCCTCAGCTCAGTCCAACTATGGATATTATGGCAAAATATCGCTATCTAACCAAAGTCTGCTAAAGTTAATCCATGCACACCATATCTCTCAACATCCCTGTCATATATGAGCTAGAGACAAATGTGTCATACCTGAGCTAATGACGAATGTGCATTTACCCTTGGTAAGATAGAAAGGCCCCGAGACTCTCCGCTTGGGGCTTTTTTTTGAGCCATTGATAGCTCATATCATCAACGATAAGCTTGATCTGGTAAGTTGAATCAATCAAGTGTTGTTTTTTAATGCGATGAAGATTAATCCTTGTTAAAATCATCACAACTTTATAGGAGAGTGTTTCAATGGCAATGTATGTAGTGGGTCACAAGATCCCTGATTCAGATTCAATTTGTGGTGCTATCGCATTAGCATATTTAAAAAACCAAATCGATGAACCGGCCATTGCGGCCCGTTTAGGCGAGTTATCACCAGAAACCGCATTTATTCTAGAGAAATTTGGTTTTGAAGCGCCAGAATATAAAACCAGTTATGCTGGCGAAGAAGTCTATATTGTTGACCATTCAGAAGTTACTCAAGCACCAGATGATATCGCTCAAGCGACTATTGTGGGGATTGTTGATCACCATAAATTAGGCGACCTAACCACTTCGACTCCGCTAGAGTGTTGGATCCGCCCCGTGGGTTGCAGTAACACAGTGATTAAAATGATGTACGATTTTTACCAAGTAGAAATCCCTGCCAACATCGCTGGTATTATGATGTGCGCCATTTTAAGTGACACGGTCATTTTTAAATCACCCACCTGCACCACCGCAGACATTCGTTGTGTTGAAGCCTTAGCTAAAATCGCCGGTATTGAAGACTTTAAAGCACTCGGCATGGACATGTTTAAAGTCAAATCAGCGGTTGAAGGCACGCCGGCGCGCGACTTAGTTATGCGTGATTTTAAAGACTTTAACATGAACGGTAACTTGGTCGGTATTGGTCAGTTAGAAGTGATCGACTTATCTGTATTTGACTCAATCAAAGCGGATTTAGCCGCGGATATCGTTAAACTGAAAGCCGAAGGTAATCGTCACAGCGTATTATTACTGCTAACCGATATCATGAAAGAAGGCTCAGAAATGTTGGTAATTTCTGACTTAGCAGACTTAACTGAGCGCGCTTACGGTAAGCCTACCGTCGATGGTAAAGTGTGGTTAGACGGCGTATTAAGCCGTAAGAAACAAGTAGTACCCGCACTGCAAGATATTTTTTCAAAGTAAGTCTTTGTCAAAACGCTTCATAAAGAAAAAGCTGGATCCTTGATTCAGCTTTTTTTATGTCTAAAACGAGGCAAACAACATGATGCATTATGCGAACTGACGTCACAATGTCACTACCCTATATCGCAACCCCATAACTCTATCAATGGCTGTTCAACTGTCGGCTCTCCGACCCAAAAACTCATTGGGTGACATTGTTGCTCGCGCTGAGCAGATGAAACACACAGCTGGTAATCACCTGCTTCTGGGGTACGACCAAGTTTTAGCATCGGCAAGATAGGTAAATGGGGGGTGTAATGCCAGCTGCCATTGTTTAACACGGCATCCAACGGTATCTCCATCCCTGCACCACTGCCTTTTACCCTTGCTTGCTCTAAGATAAACCCGTCAGGCTGCAAGCGATAATCTTCTGCCCAACGAATTTTTTCAATCGTGTGGGTCCACGATAAAGTCATTTTCTCAGCAGGTACTTGAGCCCATATTGTGCCCGCTAGGCCTAAACATAATCCTAGCATTATTTGTCCTGTGCTAAACGTTGTAACTTACGTGCACGCCACAGGTGCTGTAACATAAACGCCAGTGCCAAACCAAAACCTAACTCATCACTTAATGGCGTCGCCATAATTAAACAACCACCGGCAATAAAGCCTAAAATACGCTCCCACCAATAAAGGTTTTGGAATAAATACCCAGTAAAGATAATTCCCCAAATCCCAATTGCAACCGTCGCTTTAAGCACCACAAAAAGGGTATCCAACACGCCACCACTTTGGAGCATTAACGCTGGTTCGTATACCGCCATAAAGGGAATAATAAACCCAGCGATAGCAATACGAATAGCCCACAAGCTGATTTTTAAGCCTTTCTCTTTCGCTATTGGCGCTGCCGCAAAACACGCTAGCGCAACCGGCGGGGTAAGGTCTGCCATGATGCCAAAGTAAAACACAAACATATGCGACACAATTAACGGCACGCCTAAATCCAGTAACGCTGGCGCAGCAATTGAGCTGGTAATAATGTAGTTAGGAATAGTTGGGATCCCCATGCCTAAAATGAGACACGTTACCATGGTCAGTATTAACGATAAAAACAGGTTATCTTGGCCAACCGCCAAAATATAACCGGCAAAGGTAGAGGCAATACCCGTAAGTGACACAATGCCAATAATCACTCCAACCAATGCACACGCTATTCCAACGGGTACTGCATGACGAGCACCTTCTACCAAGGCATGTAAGCACAGTTGAAGGGTTTCTTTACCGCCTTTAACAAACCAACAAATAACCACCAGCAGCGCAATAACCCCAAACATCACCCCGATGCCTAATTGAAAGAAACCAGCACATAACACCCCTAGCGCTATCCAAAAAACAAACCGCATCGCAGCTGATGATAGATTGAGAATAATGGCCGAACCTAAAATCACAATAGCAGTCAGTGCTAACCCCACCATCCCAGAAAACAGTGGCGTGCGACCAGAGAACAACAAGCCAATCAAAATAAATAACGGGATGAGTAAGTACCAACGTAGCTTAATCGCTGCCCACGGATCAGGACACTGATCTTTGGGTAAGCCCGATAAATTGGCGCGTTTAGCTTCTAAATGCACCATCCAGAACACCGAGCAAAAATACAGTACAGCGGGGATCATCGCTGCTTTTGCAATTTCAATAAATTGCACGTTAATGGTTTCAGCCATAATAAAGGCTACTGCGCCCATAATCGGCGGCATAATTTGGCTGCCCATACTGGACGTGGCCTCAACCCCGCCCGCAAAAGCAGATCGATAACCAAAACGCTTCATTAACGGAATCGTAAACTGGCCAGTGGTCACCACATTAGCCACACCGGATCCAGTAATGGTGCCCATTAGTGCCGATGACACCACAGATACTTTTGCGGGTCCACCGACTTTATGGCCAAATAATCCCATGGCAAAATCGGTAAATAAGCGGATCATCCCAGCTTGCTCTAAAAAGGCCCCAAACAGAATAAACAAGAAAATATACGTCGCTGATACATAGGTTGGCGTGCCATATAAGCCTTCTGTGCCAAAGGCTAACTGGTTAATAATTTGATCAAAACCATACCCTCTGTGCATCAGTTCTCCGGGCAAATACTCACCAAACAAACCATAAGCCAGAAATAAACCACAAATGATCGGCAGGGCAATGCCCATCACTCGCCTTGCCGCTTCAAACACTAGAGCGACTAATACCACACCAATAATCATGTCATTTTGGGTTAAGTCACCGGAACGTTGAATTAAGTCAGCTTCAAATACCCATTGATAAGCCGCGGTAGCCATACCCGCTAAGCCGAGTATCCAGGCTAAGGGTTGCCATGGCTGGCTTTTGCCGATACCTGGATAGCTAATAAATACCACTAATAATAAAAAACCCACGTGCACAGCGCGTAACACTTGGGTTGAAACAGGATGAAATGCTGCGGTGGTAATTTGGAAAATAGAAAAAATGAGTGCCACGAAAAATAGGGCTTTTGGCCAATCTCGGGTATCAGCACTTAAGCCTTGTTGCGACATAATAGTCTGGTTATTGGATGGCTCGCTCATGGTATACCTCTACCCTTACTACAGCTAAAAATGGTATGCCGAAAGACAAAAACACATAAGCGCTTGCTTAGGTTAAGCAAGCGCTCGCAAAGTAAAAATGAGATTACAATGCATTCACCTCTTTGTAGTAACGCTCTGCACCTGGATGCATTGGAATAGGCAGATTTTTGGTCGCTGTGTCTAAACTGATAGCCTTAGCGGCAGAGTGTGCCGTACCTAAACGATCCAAGTTTTCAAACATAAGTTTAGTCATTTGATAGGCGATTTCATCAGAGACCTTACTATGGCTTACCAATAAATTCTGAATCGACACCGTACTAATATCGGTAGTTTGACCTTCATAGGTATTGGCAGTAATCACCCCTACTTGATAAGCGGGATTATTAATTTTAGCCACGATATCTGCGGGGATCTCGACAAAGTTAATCGCCATGGTGGCGGCTAAATCACGAATGGCCGCCATACCTAGGCCAGACGATTGTAAGGTCGCATCCAATTGACGGTTTTTAATTAGCTCAACTGATTCGGCATAAGGCAGAAATTCCACTTTCCCCATATCGTCATAGCTTAAGCCTGCAGCACTAAAAATAGCGCGAGCGTTTAGCTCAGTACCAGATTTAGGCGCCCCCACAGAAATACGTTTGCCTTTTAAATCGGCAAGGCTATTAATCCCTGCATCTTTATTGGCGACAATTTGGATAAAATTAGGATATGTTGCGGCAATGACACGTAATTTGTTCAACGGTGTCTTAAAACCTGCTTCAGCATCACCCGCCCATGCAGCCGATACCGAATCACCTAACGCAAGTGCTAATTCGCCACGTCCAGCTTGTAATAAATTAAGGTTTTCAACAGACGCTTTAGTCGCTTGAACAGAGGTTTTAGAGCCTTCAATACCATTACTATACAGTTGTGAAAGAGCAACACCGATAGGATAATACACACCACTGGTGCCGCCAGTAAGAATATTAATAAATGTCGGTGCCGCCATAACAGCCGTACTAATAGACAGCGCGGCTGCCGCGCCAATCATGCAAAAACGTTTGGTTAACTTCATCCTAAATATCCTTATTTTATATATGGTTATAGGTCTTGTTGTGCTATAACACTACCACTGACATCCTCTGCGAGCTATATAGACTAAAGGCTAGCCACATCGCTATAAACCTCATTTATGTCACTATTTCGGTCGCTTCGATAATACATCAACAAGTGACATTAGCGTTTATCATCGCCCACTCGCTCGAAGCTTGGTTGAGCCGTGAGCAATTAGTCTTCTATCACAACGAGTATAGTGAATAGAATAAAAAAAGGTGCCAACAATGTCAGCACCTTCTTGATAAGTTCAGTTTATCCCAGCTAAATAAGGGACAATAATACTGTTAATCGTTACATATCCATGCAGTTAGCATAATAGGTCACGGTAGCGGGCCAGTCGGAAAACACACCGATTACGCCAACATCTTTTGCCAGTACATCTAACAGCTCAAAAGTGTCACCTTCGTTATCAACCACGTCGGCAATACTTTGATAGTACCAACCGCCACCACCTTGGCTCAGTGGGCCTGAACGCTCAAGTGACCATGCAATAATTTTTAAGCCAGCTGCATTAGCCGCTTTAGCATATTCAGAAGGTACGATGGCCTTGTTATTATCTAAAGTGACTAACATCCATAACGGTGGCGCGATAATTTTTACGCCATCAGCGGCCAAGGTATCCATACTCGGTGACCAAGTCGCGCTATTTTGCGGGTCAAATCCAGCCTGCTCGTCACGGCCATCGAGGTATACCGCTTGATCGGCAAATTCAGGCGCATTGGCTATCCAATATTTTATATCGTCTAAATTAAACGACTGCGGAAATACTTGCGATGCATCAACACCTGCTGCGGCATATTCATCTAGCATTTTCTGAGCGTAATCTTGTTGGGTAAAGCCATCATAGGGCATGCTGACACTAGCCGACTTAAGCTCTGGAGTCATCTTTACTCCAGCAGCTTTGAATAAGGCAATACTTTCAGCATGAGTCATTAAAGTGCCATTACCGGCATATAAATCGGTGCGCCAATTTGGCGTGCCGTCCATAAACTCTTCGACTGTGGTGGCATTGGGGTTAAAGCCGTCCATTTTGCCTTTTAAGGTGTTAAATTCAGCTAAACTGATATCGCTAGTACAACAAGTCGCCGTAGCGCTGACACCGTTAACAGCATCGGCGGGTAAAAATGGCACTGAACATTTATTGGCTAGGGCTGGAATGGACAGAATATTGGTGGTAGTGGCTAAATCACACTGTGAATGACGACACACGAGCGCTTTATCTGCGGTAAAGGTCACATCACATTCAACAATACCAGCACCGGAATCGATGGCTGCTTGATAGGCTTCTTTGGTGTGTTCAGGGAATTGCATCGATGCACCACGGTGGCCAATCGAGAAATCAGTCCGGTAAAATGAATTTGAAGCACATTGCGCTAATTGATCTTTTAACTCACTGTCTTGCATTTGACCGACTAAAAATAGCGGTCTAGGGCCCACTTGAGCGCTGACACTTTTATTCAATTCTGTTGCTACGCTGGTATTATTATCGTTACTGTTACAGCCTGAGACCCATAACATACTGGTCAAAATCGAAATAATACCCAGTGTGACACTGTTTTTCCTTGTCATCTTTTTGCTCCATATTGTCATGCATGCCTGTTGTAATGCAGGGTTGATTGACTCATTATCGCCACCAGCTTACGCAATGAATATGACTAAAATATAGAATTAATATGACAATAATAACCCTAAATAGATAAAACGAATAACAGCAGTAGCGTTTTAACGCTTAACAACGAGGTCCATAATGCCTAACACAACACTCTATTATGTTCACGACCCTATGTGCAGTTGGTGTTGGGGATATCGCCCCACATGGGACACGCTGCAAGCTCAACTGCAGCAGCAATTGGGCCAACAGTTAACCATCAAATACTTGGTCGGGGGGTTGGCGCCAGATTCAGATCTCCCAATGCCACGACCCATGCAGCAAATGTTACAACAAACGTGGCAAAAAATTACTCAACAACTGGGCACTAAATTTAATCATGACTTTTGGCATCTCTGCCAACCCAGGCGATCGACTTATCCAGCATGTCGAGCCAGTATCATTGCTCGTCAATATGGGCTTGAAAAACAAATGATTAATGCGATTCAACAGGCGTATTACTTGAATGCGAAAAACCCATCGGATCTCGATACTTTAGTGGCTATCGCGATTCAAGTTGGCATCCCTGAAGCACCTTTCGTTGAACAATTAACCGCTAATGACATAGACAAACAACTGTTGCAAGAAATTAACCTTGCTGGTCAACTTCCTATTCAAGGGTTTCCATCATTGGTATTGATGGTCGATAACAACGCCTATTCTATTAGGCTTGATTATCATCAATGGCAAACCAGCTTGGCAGACATCCGCACTATCTTGTCAAATATCAAACCTTGTTGAGGAACTTATATGAAAAGATTTTATCGCTATGGATTACTGTTGAGCAGCTTATTGTTGGTTAACTTAACCTGAAGTAGTAATCATATGGCCAATATAGATAGTGGCAAACTTGCCGAGATTAACGCCATTAACGTTTAATAATGAGCAAGTGATAACCGCAGGATTGCCCATTTAAAATAATCGCCAAACCTGGGGGGCATGACTGTAATCAACTTAACCCTTAATGATAACCCTAACGCGTTGAAAAATGAGTATCACATTGTGACCACCTTAGGCATTATTGCGGCTTAATGAATCTGTATACCGATATGAGGTAAACTTCCCTTGAGAAATAAAGTTTGAACGACGTTTATTAGCGTTTGGTCTTGATGCTCAATATCCTATACTCTTGCACATCGAAGACGACAAAGCCTCAAAGGCTGACATAACCAGAGGCAGTGAATGGCAAATCGTAAACGAGGTTTTTTGGGTTGGACATGGTTTGTTATGTGGCGGTTGTTGCTATTACTGGCGCTATTGTTACTGGTGTTTCGATTTGTGGCGCCACCGACTACGTCATTTATGCTGCAAAGCCCTTATCCGGTTACCCAACACTGGATAAGTATTGATGAGTTGCCGTCGCAGATACCGCTAGCCATGGTTGCCTCAGAAGATCAGCTGTTTCCAGAGCATTTCGGTGTCGATTTTGCCGCCATCAGTAAAGCCCTTAACCAGTACGACGACGGTGAAGGTCTTCGTGGTGCCAGCACCATCAGCCAACAAACCGCAAAAAACCTCTTACTATGGCCGGGGCAAAGCTTTGTTCGTAAAGGTCTGGAAGCCATGTTGGCCGTCAGCCTTGAAGCGATTTGGGGCAAAAGACGTATCTTAGAAGTGTATGTCAACGTGGCAGAGTTTGGTAAAGGGATTTACGGCGTAGAAGCGGCTAGCCAGCATTATTTTAATAAATCGGCTCGCTATCTAACCCGTAATGAAGCCGCGCGCCTAGCCGTGCTATTGCCCAGCCCTCGCAATCGCGATCCTCGTAATTTAAGCCCTTATTTTCGCCAGAGAGTAGTCTGGGTTGAACAGCAAATGCAACAACTTGGCACTGGTTATCTAGCGCCCATCCTTAATTAAGCATTAGCAGGGTCAGATGAAAATTCAGTCCATCTGACTCGACTTACTCGACCGCTTAATCAGCGTGCCTCGCAGTCCTGATCGCACTGTTAAAAAAGCATAAAGTCGACACTGACGACTATTCCGCCTCAAATGGCGAAGCATATGATCAATCCAGACGGCGCAATCAACCGGTGATCAATCAACCATTTTCTAATCTACTGGGATTTTTTACAGGTCATTTGTTAGAATTCATTATTATTTTATGGCAGCGGCATTTGCTGCCATTATTCTGTTTCGCAATAAGCATTCAGGTTTTACTATTTAAAGGCAGGTTATGACCGTTCTTCTAATGACTCCACCTATGACCCAGCTGAATACGCCGTATCCGGCAACAGCGTATTTGACTGGTTTTTTACGCTCACGAGGCTATGAGGCGGTTCAGCGAGATCCTGCTATTGAGCTTTTCCTTGAGATGATGACGGCGCCTGCGCTGGAGATTATCCGTCAGCATGTGGAAGAAAACTTCGAGCATTTTGAAGACAATGAGCTACCTGATGTGATCTTTAATTTTCTAGCCGAATACGATCGTTACCATCTAGCCGTTGAGCCTGCCATTCGCTTTTTGCAGGGTAAAGATCCAAGCCTAGCAATGCGGATTAACTCACGGCGTTTTTTACCAGAAGGCCCAGCATTTGACACTATAGCCCAGATGGAAGAGATATCTGGCGATGTGTTGCAAGCGGCCTTTGGCAATTTAGGCGTACAAGATAAAGCCAAATATCTCACCACCCTGTTTATTAATGATCTGTCGAACGTGATTACTCAGGGGGTTGATCCTTACTTTGAAGTCAGCCGCTATGGCGAAAAATTAGCGTCGGCCAACCCAAGCTTTGACAACCTCTACGACACCTTGATGGGAGACCCTAGTTTCAGCTCGGAAATTTTGGAACAGTTGGTCGAGCAGTATCTAGAAGAAACTCAGCCTAGCGTGGTCGCGTTAACCGTGCCTTTTCCCGGTAACATGCTCGGCGCTTTGCGTATTGCGCAAACCTGTAAAGCCATCAATCCTGAGCTTCCCATCGTCATGGGCGGTGGTTTTGTCAATACTGAGCTGCGCGCACTCAAAGACCCTCGCGTATTTGAGTTTGTCGACTTTATCTGTCTTGACGACGGCGAACGCCCACTTATCACCCTGCTGGAATACTTTGAAGGCAAGCGCGAGATAGACGAGTTAGTGCGAACCTATTTCCTCGCAGAAGATGAAAATGGTCAAGCCTACGTCCACTTAAATCAAAACGAACTGCTACACGACATTCCACAGGTCGACGTTGGCGCGCCCATTTACGATGGCTTGCCATTGGGCGAATACCTGTCTTTATGTGAAATGCTCAATCCTATGCACCGTATTTGGAGTGATGGCCGCTGGAATAAACTCACCATAGCCCATGGCTGTTACTGGCGTAAATGCAGCTTTTGCGATGTCAGTTTGGACTACATCGACCGCTACGATACTGCTGGCGCGGATATTCTGGTGGACCGCATCGAAGCGCTTATTGAAGAAACCGGACAAACAGGTTTCCATTTTGTCGATGAAGCCCTACCGCCAAAAACCTTATTTGCGTTTGCAAAACGCCTCATTGAACGCAACGTAGTGATCAGCTGGTGGGGTAATATCCGCTTTGAAAGAACGTTTAGCCCAGCGCGTTGCCAGTTACTGGCAGACTCGGGTTGTATCGCAGTCAGTGGCGGCCTTGAAGTGGCTTCAGACAGACTATTGAAACTAATGAAAAAAGGCGTGAGTGTTGAGCGCGTCGCCCATGTCACCAAAGCCTTTAGTGATGCCGGTATCTTGGTGCATGCCTATTTAATGTATGGCTTTCCAACACAAACCGAACAAGAGACTATCGATTCGCTGGAAATGGTGCGCCAATTGATGCAGCAAGGCTGTTTCCAGTCCGCCTACTGGCATCGTTTTGTGGCCACCATCCACAGCCCTATTGGCTTGAACCCAGAGCAGTTTGGTATCACCCTTGCTGAACGCCCAGAGATCTTATTCGCTGAAAACGATGTGGATTTCACCGACCCAACCGGCACCGATCATGACATGCTGGGCGAAGGACTGCGTAAGGCGCTCTACAATTATATGCACGGTATCGGCTTTGACCAACCAATGAGCTTTTGGTTTAACCAGCCTCTCGCACGCACTACGATGAAGAAAGACCTGATCTCAAAAGCGATTAGCAATTTTATTTTGAGCAGTGAAGAATAATTGATGCAACCAAAACAGCTCAATGAGAGCTGTTTTGGACAAGTGGATTGCAGATTAGGTTATTTGAAAGCTTGTATTTTATTTTAGCCAAATCCTCTTTCTTTTACTAATTGATTTTAGTGAAATACGCATCAAATAACTCACTGTAATATTACTTACATTTAAACTAAAAAGCATATGCATACACTTTATACCTTGAGGTGATAACTGTCTGTTAGGTCTGAAGTTTTTTGGATGCCATGGTTGAAGCTTAGTTATATCTAACTCATTCAACTGCTTTACTTCACACTCTATTTTTTTATTTTACACTTTTCTTAACTCAAGTAATCGACGTATTTTTTTATCTATTTTTGCTAATTCAATTAGATAAGTTCGCTCTGCTTGAGCGAACAATACGCTATTCATATTAATTTCAAAAACATATTTGCCAGAGAATCTTTTATACATTAACTCTTTATATTTTTTTAAACGTTCAAGTACACCATGCTCATATTTTTTACCCGCGAATTTAACATGACTTTTTGAATATGAGTCTACATTCAGATCAAAAACAAGCTCTTCAATTGAATGTGCTATATCATTTCTGTAATCAATAATACTTTCAATATCATCTTTTTCTTCTGTAGATAAAATATTCTCTGTAACTAATAACTTCCAAAGTTTTTTATATATTTTTTTTGTGTTATCAGGAAATCGTTCTTCCTTATTTGACAGTAAATTATTCCACTTATCAGTAACCTTGATAGTCCTTAATGCAATAGATTTTATTTCTTCAACATAGAATAAAATCATTACCATTTCAAAAGCTCTAAACTTTAATATGTTTTGCTCTAAGGCTCTGAGATTTTCTCCTCGGGGATTGAAACTAAACATAAAACCTCTAATAAGTTGCACTATTTGCAAAGTATAAATTGCTTGTTGGACTTGGCCGATGCCACATCCATATTAATCGGTAACTATTAACATAACATGCTATCGGAATTTTCTTTTTTGCGGTAGTTATTTTTTGTACAATCTTTCTGCTAATCGATTGTTCTAATTACACCTTTTAAGATGTATTTTTTAGTCATTCAGCCGATTTTTACCATTCATCACAGAATCTCATTATGATGCTTGGTTTAACATTTTCAGGGTTCCATGAATTGAGGTCGTTGAAGAAAATGACGTGGGTCCAGACATGGATGTCTGGCTAGCTTTCGCGGTACAGGATGTACCATCGGAAGCGATAGCATTTTCGAATAAGGCTGAAGCAGACACAAATGCAGGTCAAAGTTAAACTTGACCCCATGGCGACCTTTTCGCTGTTTGAAAATGTTGCGGGGCGGCTGGGAGATCCAAGAGGGAACAGCCGTTGGTTTCCTCTTGGTCTGGTGTGGGCGACGCGCCACGACGTTAGTGGCCGCAGGCCATAAATACAAAGAATAGCGCTGGATTCCGGCTCAACAACATTACCTGAACGACGGTGGGTTTGGCCTGTGCGGAATGTAACTTTCAACACGTAACTTTTATATGAAAACTTAACAATAGTATGCTTAACTTGAGCTTAGCGAAAATACGTCATACGTTATTAGGTATCACACAAACCAAGGGGATTACATGAATATACTGCAACGTTATAACCTGCTGTCCACCAGCATATTAATGTGTTGTTTCTTTTTTAGTGCGGGAGTATTTAGTTCGGGTGTGAATAGTTCGGAAGTGAATAGCTCGGAAGTGAATAGTGCCGATGTGAACAGTACAGGCAGCATGGCGAATATTGACACCAACACACTTGGCGACATAAAAGCAGTTAAATTTAATAACCAGCAAGTGATTACTGCAGGTTTACCCACAGAGCAACAATTTGCACAACTCGCTCAAGCTGGTATCAAAACGGTGATTAATCTCATTCCCAATGACAACCCAAACGCCTTACAAAATGAGCAGCAAATCGTCACTCAACTCGGTATGAACTATCACAATATTAGCGTGGACTGGCAGCAGCCTACACCAGAAAATCTACAGCAATTTTTTAGCCTGATGGACCAGAATGGCGATGCCCCTGTGCTAGTCCATTGCGCGGCTAATTATCGAGCGTCAGCCTTTTATTATTTATACCAAACCCGCCAAAACAAAGCACCGACGATGGCCGAAGCACTCACCCCTTGGGGCGACTTACAACAAAGCTTTGCTGAATACCCTCAGTGGCAACAACTGATAGAAGACACAAAACTGCAATATCAAACCAAGCAATAGTAATGTAAATACAGCTATCGCATTAGCTGAAACTAACAATTTTTTTGTTTGCGACTTTTGCGTATTTTACTTTGAAACCTTCAGTATCCAATAAATTGAGGCCGTTGAAGACTCTTTATAAAAGAATGCGTGAGCTGACCATGGCCTTTCACGTATATCCATATACTCCAAGGCATTCAGGCATCCTGCCTATCAGATGCCAGCTAGCTTTCGCGGGGAAAGGTCGTTCTTTGGCATCTGACCCATATGGACATGGGGAATGTCATTTGATGTCGGGAACATTATTGACCATGCCACCACAACATTCGTGAATCCATTCACATCAGATCCCCATCGGAAGCGTTAGCATTTTCACTCTTTACTGCAAGATGGGCCGAAGCAGTCTACAAACGAAGTCACAAGCTGGATCGTACCACGTCGCGAAATTATCGCTTCTATTGCTTAAATCACATTGGGATAATGTTGATGTGGCGGCTGGGCCAATTCTTTGAATAAAAAGTAAAGAGGAAACAGCCGTTGGTTTCCTCTTGGTCTGGTGTGGGTGAAGCGCCACGACCTTAGTGGCCGCAGGCCATATCTAAAAAATAAAGAAAAAAACCTACTATTGAGTATGAAAACCCTTCAAATCCATTTTATACAAAGGCGCTGGCAGCATCTCTGATGTAATAAAAATGCTGCTACCCTCTTGGCTAAAACTAACCGCTTCAGCTTGTTTTATCGCTGGCAGAGCAATCTCTTGTGGCGCTGTAGAAAACAGCGTTAACCAATCGCCAGGCTGTGATTGGGTAAAATAGAACGCGTGAGTGTAGGTTAATACTACAGCCGATAAACCATCCGCGGAGATATCAATTGCGGTGGGCTTTCCGGCAAAACCGGCCCAAGTATAGATACTGGCATAATCGAGCATCGCGGTTGGTAATGGCGCTATTTCGCCCAACCTTTTGGCTTGTTTGTTAATCATTTGAACCGATACATTCTTTGATACGCTTTGCGCCGAAGGAGCGATTAATGGTAACTCGTATAATATCGGCAGCTTATCGCGTTTAGTCAGTAACAGTATTTTTTGCTTAGCCACATCAACGGCTACGGATTCACAATCGTGTGCGCCATCTGGGTAGGTAAATGTCATGCTCCAACTGGGTTTAACCGACAGTGTTTTTTGTCCATTCAGTTGGCTTAAATCTGGCTCTTTGATCAGGTGTAATTGATACTGCGATCGCTTCGCTTGGTTATCACCCACATCGGCGATCAATAAGTACGCTTCACCTTGGTAAACAAACGAGGCTATGTCTTCCCAATCAATGTTCTTTACACCAGTAATGTTTACTGTCGCGAGTTGATGACCTTGGGTATCAATGGCAAAAATCCTTGCCGAATCACCACTGTCGTTATGTACCCACAATATCTTGTCATTGAGCCTCGATACCGCCAAACCGCTGGCTTCGTCAATAGACGGGGCGGTAATGCTACCCGCTTGTGTCATCCCCAGTGGCATGGCGCATGCGCTGATCGATATAGCTAAGATTAAGTATAAAAACAAAGAAAGACGGTTAAACATAATGGTTATTAACTCGGACTGCAGCTTGCAAAAAGTAGATGTATTCTAACAACAATATCCGAGACTATTACTAAAAAGATAAAAAAATCGATTAATTCATATTAATCGATTTTATAAAGATTACTGATTTGTTATAACCATGCTCGCTCAAATGCATTGATCATATCAAATGGCTGATGAATACCTTCCACTCGCTGTAGTTTATTTTTATACTCAACAGGTAAAGAATCATATTGCTTCTGAGCTCTTAACTCAGAAGTGGAAAAGATTAACAATTTAATTTTGTCTATTTCTTGCGTAACAAAAGTATTCTGTTTTGTCTTATTTTCATTTTCTAAATCTAAAAGCACTTGGAGTAACTCAGTGTATTCATCACCCACACACATTCGCATCGCTTTAAGATGCAAATAACCTAAAGCCTCCCCGACTGAAATGGGTAACTGTTTTAGAGTGACTATACTGCTATCAGATAATTGATTCATTTTTGACATGGTTAAACATTTATCGTGTTTGACCTCAAATGCAGTAAATTTATCACTCAGTAAATCCATACCGAAATCTAAGTACTCGTCAGCAAAAACTTTTGAAGGCGAAATAGTTAAAATAAAAAATAAAATCGTTAATATCTTCATTTTACGTTGCAACCATAATGGACGGATTTCCAAAAAACTCTCTCCTTTGATGAAATTTCAGATCTTAACATTTGCATACCAGCAATAGTTTCTATTTGATTGTTAGCAAACCTATCAAGCGAAGAGAAAGTCTTAAAAAAATACTCCCAATTTGTAGAAAAAATACTATACGAAGTTTGACTTGAATCACTAGACACAGACTTAAAGACTAAATTCTTTTCAATTATATTATTTGAAGCTTTGGCATTAACGCCTAAACCGCCAAAAATAAGAACCAATTGGCCAATTAATGTAACCCACATACCTGTTTCTTTATTTTTTAAAATATCATTTATCGAATTTATAGCTACAATACTCTTTGTATCAAGCTGTAAATCTACAATTGTTGGACAAACTTTCCTATCCATAATAATTAATCCCTTAATTTAATTTTGAATTATAAAATAACAAAAAAAACATAAAAAACATACTTATACAATTCACACTATTACTTATAATGTAAACAACATGCCTTTTCACCTAATAACCTAACCCAAATAATAAGCCAAAACAAAAAAAGGCCACTTTCTTTGTTCCGAAGAAAGTGGCCGTGCACGTTTTTAGCGATTGAAATGATGAGTAAAAATCGCTAAAAACCAGTACTCTTTTAACTCTTGAAATTAAGGCGTATTAATACTCATAGCTAAGCTGCAAGGTGTATTCTGTGCCAGGGTCTTTGGCATACACTTGGATATCTTGCTGCTCGTATTCCGTTGTTTCACCTAAGATATTCTTCGCTTTTACTTTTACGGTAACGCTATCGGTCGGGAAGAAACTATAGGTAAAATCAAGGCTATGAAATGGCTTTTCAAATACGTCATCTAAACCACCACGGCCACCATAGGCAATGCGTTCACCAAACACGTTATAAACTAATGTGGCACTGTGATAACTGTCTGGCGAGTCGTAACTTAACTGTAAGTTAGCCACCCATTGTGAATGTCCGGTCATGCGGCGCGTGTTATTGGTTGGGTCGATTTCGCCGTTAGCAGCGATATCGATTTCTGAGTCGCCTAGGGTTAAGTTACCTGCGACAAAGAAGTCCTCCCAAATACTGCCATCGCTACCCAAAAACTCAAGCTCTTGCAAAAACTCGGTTTCAAGACCGTACACATAACCCGACTCGGCGTTATAAAATTTAAGCTGACGCCCCGCTTCTGAAATACGTTGAATAGGTTCAATCGGTGCGTCTACATCCTTATAGAATGCGCCCATACTGAAATTATTGCCCGAATCTGAGTAGTATTCCCAACGTAAGTCGAGGTTAACAATGTCGGAGCTTTTAAGTTCTGGATTACCGAAGAAATCAAAACCGGTAACGGGATCTTGGAATCGAACGGGCGACACTTCACGCAGATCTGGTCGTACTATGGTTTTGCTCGCGCCTAAACGCCATTGGGTAGTATCGGTTTGTTTCCAGGTTAATGACAACGACGGGAACCAACCATCTTCAGCAATCACATAATCAGTCAAGTCGTAACGCCCGCCTTCATCTGAAATTTCACCATCAGGGTCGATAGGTAAAGTCACGCGGCGAAAATCTTCGTAGCGAATACCAGCATATACGCGCCAAACATCATCAAAGTCGATGTCCATGCTCACAAAGGCGGCATCGTTTTTCTCTGCAGCAATGTAGTCTTCAGTGTCGGTTGACGCGTCTTTCAGCTCTAGTCCTAAGGTATTGTCGGTAATGTTTTTATCCGAAAAAATATCATTAAAGTCACTCGCTAAAATGCCACCGTTAGCATCAGTTGGACTTAAATCGACATCAAAACCTAAACGGGTGGCATAGCTTTCACGGGTACGCTCAAAGTATTCATAACCGGTTGTCAGTTTAACCAATGCGCCGTCTAAATTGATTGGGTAAGTAAAGTCCCAGGCATAGTTTTGGCTGTCATCTTCTAAGCGGCTGTAGACATACTTTGGCGCATCTTGAGTGTTGAGGTTACGTGACAATAACTGGTTGTTTTCATCTAAAATCACATTATAGGTGTACGACACTTCATTAGGAGCATAACGCTCTGAGCGGGCATCAGAAAACTTCCAGTTCACTTCAGCATCATTTAACAGCTCAATAAAATGATGACCTTTTATTTGGTTACTGATTAACGAACGTTCCTCGTAATCAATAGCATAAACTTGCAATGCATTAGGCTCACCCAGAGTATCGATGGTTTCTTCAAGCCCTATAGACACATCATCAGAGGTGTCTTGCAGATAAGTGGTGAAGGTTTCGATTTTATGGTTGTAACCAATTTCTAAGCCTAAGTTCAGCATGCCAGACACTTGCACAATCGAGTCGGTGCCGACGATGTCTTTTTGGTTTTCAACTTGTACTTGGCTGCTATCACCATCCAGTTCAACTTCGCGTTTAGTGTAGTTTTCGGCTTGCTGCTTGTACGACACCGCTGATAATGCACCAAAGATGATGTCGTCAGTAATGTCCCAACGATCACCAATGGCGATATCACCGCGCATTGCAGGATCAGTACTTTGACTTTGTACCGTCATATCGCGATACATGTCTAGTGCCAATTCGCGGTTAACTTGTTGTGCTGCGGGGTAACTTATAGCGCCATTAGAATTGCTGACGATATCAATTGGGCTAATTCCACCATATTGATTAATGGTGTTATTAATGTTGCTTGGCATGCTGCGAGTGCCATCGTCTTGGCCGGTCCAATCATCGCCACCACCATTATAGGTGAAGCTGTCATCTGAATCATTGGTGTTATAACGACCGCCCACAGAGGCTTTAAAAAAGAAATCTGCTGGAATAGATTTAGTCCGAATATCCACATGTCCGCCACCAAATGCGGCTGGAGAATTGGCAGAGGCTGACTTTTGCACCGATAACGATTCAATGATCGATGCAGGAAACATATCTAAAGGCACCACGTTACGGGTTGGATCCGGTGACGGCACTGTCGCGCCATTCAGTGAGGTACTTGAATAACGCTCACCTAAACCACGAACATAAATGAATTTGCCATCTTTTAAGGTTAAACCTGTCACACGACGAAGCGCTGCGGCTGCATCACTGTCACCGGTTCTTGAAATTTGTTCTGAGCCCATAATATCAGCTACAGCAATTTGTTCACGACGTTCTTCAGTTGCTTCTGATGCAGAGCTGCGTAAACGCCCGGTAACTGAAATCACTTCTATCGGTTCAATTGGGATCACTTCACCAGGATCGCGCGCAGGCGCTGGTTCTTGCGAGTATACGGGGGTAGCTGTTAATAGTGCCGCCGCAGAAATCACAGAGATAATGGCAAGACTTAACTTATTAACGGTAAAACTCGGCTTGGTTTTCATACTTAACTATCCTGTATGCGGTTCAGAGATAACCGCCCTTGCGGGCGGCTATTAATAGGTCACAGATTAATGTTATCGAGGTGATTACTGTGGAAAGTAAGCCCAACCTTGACGCCAGTCATTCTGGCCATCGAATGCACCAATAAAGTTGGTTGATTCGAAGAAGCTATCATCTGTGCTTAAGTCTTTACCTTTGCCAAGTAGCGTTGTATCTGTAGCTGCTGGCATACCGTCGGTGAGAGTCACTGCAGCTGTTGAGTTACCTTCTTGGCCCATGAACCAGGTTTCAACATTGACAGCGTCTGCTGTTGCTGCATTATCAGAGCTGTACTTAAAGGGCTCGTTACAGTCGATAATTGAATGAGACATCGTCAGCGTTTTGCTGTTTACGTTGTCGACTAAACCAGCGTAAGAGCCATCTAACTCTAAACATTCGCCAGACTCAGTTTCAGCAGTGCTGCCTTTACGACCTTGAACTAACACGTTGTATAACTCACCAGCAGTAGCCACACGTAGTAAGATACCTTCACCTTTATCGCCACTTGCGTTAGCAATATCTGTACCCGGTAAAATAGTGAAGTTAGCTAATTTAGGCGCTGACACTGGAGTATCCGTAGCACCTTTATGGCTATCACCTTCGATACCACGGTTAGCATTACCGTCTTCGTGAGTGATATACACAAACTGTGCTTTACCTGTCCAACCGTTAGTCCAATCTAAGCTGTCATCGAAGTTGGCTGTTAAGTACACATATTTCAAGTTAACTGCACCACCCCAAAACTCAACACCGTCGTCGCCGTTAGCGTGAATTTGAATATGGTCTACTTGAGTTCCGCTGCCCACTGCTGCAAATGAGATACCGTTCATTTCTTGAGTATCATTCACTTTAAAGCCAGCATACTTAATCACTACGTAGCTGATTTGACCGCTGTTATCAGCGTTGTTGTTACCACCGTATGGAAAGTCACCGACTTCAAACGACGCTGAACAAGCATTATGATCAGGACAGGTATTGGTTAAACCATTACCTAGAATAACCAAACCACCCCATTGACCACGTTCGCCACTTGCACCCGCAATAACATCTTCTTCAGAGGTCATTTCAATTGGGTGAGTTGCACTACCTTGAGCCATAATTTTTGAGCCACGACTCACTGCGATAAAGCTGTTAGATGTCGCGAATAGCTTAGTACCCGCTTGAATAGCCAATGTTGCAGGCGTGGTGTTATCACCACCGACGACTACCGCACCGCCATCAATTTTGTACATTACGTTTTGGCCAGCGAGAAGCGTCGTGTTGCTTAAAACATTGCCTTCAAGGGTACAAATTAACGTGATTGATGCATCTTTATATAACCCTGTTGCCGCTGCTGAAGCTGTTGTGCCTACTGGACAAGAGGTTAATACTGGTAATGCTGTTGGCGTTGGCGTCACATCGTCATGAATAGCTGTAGTCCAGCCTTTAGTCCAATCATTAGATCCATCAAACGCGCCAATATAGTTAGCATTAACTAAACGCGCATCAAGGTTAGCCAAATCAGCCTTACCAGCCGTTAAGGCAACAGATGATGAATTAGGCATGTAATCGGTTAAATCAGCTGCGGCAACTAAGTTATCGTCTTGCCCTGTGTACCAGGCTTCAACATCTAGCGCTAAAGTACGGCCTTCAGCAGCATCTGCCTTAGCATTTTTAAACGGTTCAACACAGTCAATTAAGCTGTTTTGCATGGTCAATTCAGCGGTGTTGGCGTTGTTAACGGTATTGTCGTCGTTAACCTCTAAACATTCGCCAGAATCAACGTCACCTTTAACAAGAATGTTATAAGTATTCACGCCAGTGCCTTTACGGAATAAAATACCTTCCGCATCGTCACCACCACTGTTGGTGCCATTAGCAACCTGAATAGTAAAGTTGGCTAACACTGGTTTTGACATAGGTACAGCGCTGGCATCACTGTTACTGTCAGCTTCAATACCACGGTTAGAAGCATTGTCAGCTTGACGGATATAAACGTGCTGCGCGCTACCTTGCCAACCGTTAGTCCAATCTAACGAGTCATCAAAGTTTTCTGTTAGTACGATATTTGTTACTGAAACATTACCGCCCCAGAATTCAAAACCGTCATCGTTATTCATGTGAACTTGTACGTGGTCAATTTCAGTACCCGCACCCACACCGGCAAAACTAATACCGTTCATTTCTTGGGTGTCATTGATTTTGAAACCACCAAACTCAACGCGTACATACTTGATTGAACCTGAATTGTCTTCGGTGTCATTACCGCCATAGCTGTGGTTACCCACTTCAAAAGACGCTGAACAATTGGTTAAATCTGGGCAGGTGTTTACTGGCGCATTACCCAATAACACTAAACCACCCCACTGACCCGCTTTACCTTCTTGGCCTAAAGCCGTCTCAACAGACGTAAATACGATAGGTGCAGCTGCAGTACCATCAGCCATAATTGTTGAACCACGGCTAATCACTAAATAAGAATCGCTGCCACCTAAGATTTTGGTGCCAGGTAATATCGATAACTCAACTGCATTGGCATTATCGCCACCGGCAATCACCGCGCCATCAAGCTGCCATACAACATCATTACCTAACACTATTTTGTCGCCATCTTGGCCACCGGTGGTAATGGTTGATGCTGCTGTTGAAGGGGCTAACGTACCTTTTAATACCCAAACTTCTTTACCATCAACGGCTGTCATTGTGGTGCTTTTAGTTGCAAAGCCACTGTATGATTTTTCTTGATCTGTCTGAGTTGGCGTTGTTGGAGTTGTTGGCGTAGTAGGGGTAACGGTATCGCTACCCGCATTGATATTAATATCACCACCACAACCAGCAAGCCCTAATGTTGCAGCAAGGGCGGTAGCAAGTGCAGTAAGTTTAAAAATGTTTTTCAGTTCCATTGTCATCTCCGAAGACGGATGTAAGCGTGTGAGTAAGTTGGTTGGATTACAAACTAACCTGCAAAAATGACAAAAAGACTGCGTAAACATGACACTCACATTTCATTAACATTACAGAAATATGCAAGTCCAATGGTGCTGCGGCTTAAGGGGAGTTTAGCTTGACATAAAATTTTAACAAATTAGCCAAAATAACGGTTTCACTGCCTATACAACAAAGCTGAGTCTTTAATCGATACTGACGTATAACGTCCAAAGACCCAATATTAAGGCGCAAAATCCTGCTGGTCTAAACCAACTAAGGCAATGTTTTACAGCCCATAACGCAAATGTTTTATGGTGTTTTTCAGTCATAAAAACTAAAATAATAGCGACTACAAACAAAATCTTAGCTATTACTTCAAACACTAACGGATATAAGGTATTACGCGCATCGAGTAACAATGCTGCGCCAATCACTAACCGAGAAATGATTTCGACATAATGAAAATAATCTTGGCGACTAAATAGAACAATAGCATCAGCAAAACCTTGGGGCTTAAGCAGCATAAACAGCCCAACACCACAGGTAATAACGCCCCAAACACTAATGAATATGGCCATGATGTTTCCACTATGTACTTTTATGAACTGATATTAGCAGTTTAAAATGTAATAAAAATGTTGTTAGACTGCTATTATTGCGCGAGTAAACGATCTATCCATTATGATTAAAGCTAAAACAAACAGACTCATCCTGTTTATATCTCTATTTCCACAAGCCAATAATGCATGGTCTTTATTGCAACCCACTGATGGGATATGAATTAATATTAATAAATACTCATAAAACGAGTTTAGGCTAATTTAATGCTAAAATAGCCATTTAGTGCAATTTAAACTAGCCAAGGAGTGCCTATATGCCATCTGATATTATTATTTTAGGGATCTCCATTCTTATTGCTATTGGCATTTTGCTCCATCATCCTTCTAAAACATTAGGCTTACCCTCGCTTCTCATTTTCATGGGCGTAGGCCTTGCTTTTGGTAATGGTGAATTTGGTTTTGTATACGACGACCTGAAGCTTACCTCGCTTATCGGTACCCTAGCGTTAAACACCATAGTGTTTGTGGGTGGGCTGAATACCCCAATGAAACACATTCAATTTTCTTGGAAAGAAGGCGGCATGTTATCCACCGCTGGAGTGATCTTTACAACGGTTATTTTTGGCTTTATCTTGAATGCGTTACTCGATTTTAACCTCATCACTTGCATGCTGTTTGCAGCGGTAGTGTCATCGACTGATGCTGCGGCAGTATTTTCTATTTTAGAATCCAAAAAGCTTAAATTAAAACATGGCACTGGCACTATTTTAGAATTCGAATCTGCTACCAATGACCCCGTCGCCCTACTGATGGTTGTCATGTTAACCGACTATATTATCAATAGTGCCAACGGTGCACCCACTACATTGTCAATACTCTCTAGCCTAGTTCAGCAAATTGGTGTTGGGGTGGTAGTAGGACTAATAATGGGTAAGATGGCCGTTTGGGCACTTAATCGCATCAAGTTGCCAGAATTTGGGCTTATTCCGGTATTTATTTTGGCAACCTTTGCCATCACAGTATCGAGTACCGAAATCTTGGGCGGTAATGAACTGATTGCTGTGTATATTGCAGGGGTAATAATAGGCAACTATTTGAAGAAAGGCGCTGAAGTCAGTAAACATTTCTTCAATGGCATATCTTGGTTAGCACAATCGTTGATGTTTATCATTTTAGGCTTACAGATATTCCCACAAAAATTATTGCCTGTGTTGATGGTGTCTTTATTGCCCGCAATCTTGTTGATTTTAGTGGCACGCCCTTTAGCAGTACAGTTGTGTTACCTGCCTTTTAAACAAGTTAATTGGCGCAAGCGCTTGTTTGTGTCGATGATCGGCCTCAAAGGCGCCACCCCAATCGTGTTTGCGCTTATTCCAGCCGCTGCCGGCGTTGAGGGATCACGTGAAATGATCCACATGGTATTTTTCATTGTACTGATTTCGGTCATAGTTCAAGGTGCAGCTATCGAGCCGTTAGCCAATAAACTCAAGCTCAACTTAAAGCCTAAACCACCTAAACCGCCTAAACTGCCTAAGGTTTAAGGTTTAAGGTTTAAAAAAGCCTAATCAGATGATTAGGCTTTTGGGTTTATTGAGCTAATGAGGTTTTATTTCGTTAGCCTCAACTCGGGTTAACTAAAACCTTGTCTCGATACAACCATTGATACACCGTCGGCAACACCAGTAAGGTCAAGGCTGTTGAGCTAAATAAGCCGCCGATGATCACTATCGCTAATGGTTGTTGGATTTCACTGCCAACGCCGGACGATATCAAGATTGGAATTAACCCTAATGCAGAGGTTAACGCGGTCATTAACACCGGACGTAATCGCCCAACAGTGCCTTCATACACACTGTTATATAGGCTTTCATCCATTGATTGTCTGCGCTGATTAATCGAGTCCACCAGCACCACACCATTGAGCACAGCAACGCCAAATAAGGTAATAAAACCAATTGAACTGGGTACCGACAAATAAGTGCCAGTGGCATACAAGGCCACCACGCCGCCAATTAATGCTAACGGCACATTAGCCATAATCAAGGTAACTTGTTTGATTGAACCAAACGAGAAATACAGCAATAACGCAATCAGTGCGATGGAAATTGGCACCACCAACATGAGTTTTTGTTGTGCCCGTTGTTGATTTTCATACTGACCGCCCACCACCACGGTATATCCAGGGGGCAATTCAGCTTGCGGCACTATGGCATAAATATCGCTGACGACCGAACCCATATCGCGCCCCGCCACGTTAGCTTGCACCACGACTCGGCGTTGCACGTCATCACGGCGAATATTCGGCGGCGCCATTTCGGTCACCACATCGGCGAGATCCCCCAGCCTCACAATCGCGCCATTAGCACCACTGAGTAACAAGTCTTCAATCGCATCTGGGGCATTACGATACTGCTTCGCTAATCGCAGGTTGATGTCATAACGGGCGTTACCATCAATCACTTGGCCTGCACTGGCACCCCCAATACCTTGGGTGACTAAACTCATCACTTCATCGACGCTGATGCCATAACGAGCAAGCACCTCGCGCTTAGGCCGAACCACTAATTGTGCCTCACCGCTGACTTGCTCTAACGACACATCAACCGCCCCGGGGATGGCAGCGACTAAGTCCGTTAACCGCTGACCTTTTTCAGACAATATCGTCAGATCTGGACCAAATATCTTAATCGCTAACTGCGCCTTAACCCCTGATAACAGTTCATCGACACGGGTGGCAATGGGCTGTGAGAAAGTCAGCAACAGTCCTGGGAATATTGCTAAACGTTGCTCCATCAAGCGTTGTAGTTCATAACGCGAACTTGCCGACGTCCATTGTTCTATCGGTTTAAGACCTATATAGATTTCAATATTACTCACAGGTTCAGGATCGCCGCCAAGCTCTGGCGCGCCAATTCGGCTTAAGGCATATTCCACTTCAGGAAACTCCAGCAACATGGCTTCAATTTTAGGCGCAATGCTGATAGAAGTAGCCAAGCTTGCCGTGGGCGCAAGAGTGACTCGCAAATTGATGGTGCCTTCTTCGAGTTCCGGCACAAATTCAGTACCTAACTTGGGCAGCAATAACATGCTTAACCCAAACAAACACACCGCGGCTATCATCACCCATTTTGGGCTTGATAACGCCAGCGTAAGAATACGTCGATAAACCGCATCAATGGGCGCTAGCACTTTGCTTTGACGTACCACAATACCGCGTTTAAATAAGAATACCGCTAATGCAGGTACCGCAAATAACGCCACCACCAATGCCGCCATCATGGCTAAAATAATACTGATCGCCATTGGCTGAAATAACTTGCCTTCTACGCCTTCAAGGGCAAATAACGGCATAAACACCACGATAATAATCGCCGTGGCAAAAAAGATCGGGTTGCAAACTTCTTTTGCCGCCAGCATGATCCTAATCGCAATGCTGCTGGGCTCACTCGTATCGCTAGCGTTGACATCTTGCTGCTGACTTGCCACAGATTGCCCGCTGACATGCTTAAAGATGTTTTCAACCATCACCACCGAGCCATCAACCAACATACCAATCGCAACCGCAAGACCACCCAACGACATTAAATTAGCCGACATACCATAGTAAGACATGATCAATAACGCCAAACCGATCGACACCGGGATCGACAACAATACCAACAATGTCGCCCGTATATTGACCAAAAACAGCGCCAGAATAATTACAATAAAACCAAATGCCATTAATAACGCATCAATGACCGTGGTCACGGCTTTTTCAACTAACTCCGCCTGGTCGTAAAACACTTCAAATGACACGCCTTTTGGCAAGGATTGTTCAATTAAACTCACTCGTGAATTGATGTCATCAATGGTGGCTTTGGTATTAGCGCCCATGCGCTTAAGCACCACGCCGGCAACGACCTCACCCAATGCTTGTACATCGGATGATGAGTCAGTATCAGCAGATGCCTGCCTGCGAGACATGGTCACCGCGCCCACTCTTATTTCGCTACCAAATACCACGTTAGCAATATCGGCCACGCGGATTGGCGTGCCATTGATTTCGGTTAACGGAATGTCGGCAATGGCTTGCAAGCCAGCGTCACCTGCTGGCAATAAACCGTAACCACGGACCACTAATTGTTCTTGGCCTTGGTCCATAAACCAGCCGCCCGCATTGCGGTTATTACTTTCCAGTGCTTGGCTAACCTGGGTCATCGACAAGCCATAACTGCGCAGTTTATTGGGGTCGACTTGCACTTGGTACTGCAACACTTCGCCGCCAAATGACAACACCTCAGTCACGCCGCTCACCGGCATTAATATCAACTTCACCAAGTAGTCATTTAAGCTACGCAGTTCAGAAGCACTGATATTGGTTTCGGGATCGGCGCGCAAAATGTATTGATAAATTTGCCCTAAACCAGAGGTATTCGGGCCAATTTCAGGCGTACCAACACCTGCGGGAATAGACTCTTTTGCCGCTTGTAGTTGTTCAAATACTTGCTGGCGAGCAAAGTAAATGTCGGTACCTTCGGCAAACACTACGGTCACCAACGACAAACCCGTGCGCGATAATGAACGCACTTCAGTCACAGCAGGCAAGGCATACATGGCTGATTCAACCGGATAACTGATCAGCTTCTCAACCTCTTCAGCCGCCAAGCCCTCGGCTTCTGTGTTGATGCTCACCTGCACGTTAGTCACATCTGGAAACGCATCTAAGTTTAGCTTTGGCAGCATTAATATTGAAGCCACCACTGTCGCGAGTAAGCCAAGTAAAACCAATAACCGCTTTTCAACGGCAATCTCAATTAATTTATATAACATGATGATGTCCTAGCGCTTAGTGGTTATGGATGTCAAAACCAGCTTTGGCTTGCTCTGAGGCTAAGAAAAAAGCCCCAGAAATAACCACTCGTGTTTGGGGAGCTAAACCGCGAATAAAGCTCAACCCACGTTGGCGTTCAACCACAGTGACCTCTACTGCGCTAAATCCACCCTCTTGCTCAACAAACACTTGCCAGTCGCCATCACCACCGCGAGTTAAGGCCGCATCAGGCACAATAAAACCAGCAGACCTCGCCTGCTGATCGTCTGCTAGGTATAATTCGGCAAATTCACCTGCATGTAATTCATGGCCTGGATTAGCCATCCTCACCAATACTTGTTCTGTGCGGGTTTGCGGATTAATTTCATGAGAGCGGCCAATAATGACCCCATTACGAGTACGACTGCCGACATGAACCAACACATTGCTGCCCATATTGACTTGATCCGCTTGCATAGGCGTAACCTCAGCCTCTACCCATAAATACGATTCATCGGTCAGTTGCATCAAAGGCGTACCCGCTATTAGCACTTGGCCTAAGGTCGCGACATCTTGTTGTACCCGGCCATTAATGGAAGCTAATAACTGAAACTGGCCAATCGAACTCGGCGATTTGGCTAACGCAGCAATTTGCGCTGGGGTCATCATGATTGATTCTAAAATGGCCCGTTTTAACTCAGCATTCACTTCGGTTTGCATGCGTTGGCTAGCACTGATGGTGCCAGGACTCATGCGCTTTATTCGGTCCCATTCCGTCGCCGCATTAATGTAGTTCGCTTGGGCGGCAGCAATCTCCGCTCCGCCTATGGTTAACAAAGGTTGACCTTTTGTCACCTGCTCTCCAGGCACCACATGACGCTTAAGTACCTGCATATCTAATTGCGGTGCAATGGTAATGGTTTTATCTTTATCAACGATTAATTGCGCGGTAGCGACAGCCTGTAAATTAAAAGCTTGCAGACTCAATTGTGACACCTCTATCCCCGCTAATTGGCGCTGCTCAGTATTTAAGCTTAGTAACGACTGTTGGTGGTCAGTTTCGGCTGGCTGACTACTTGCCTGAGCAGGCAAACTAGCTAACATTAATAATGAACCGAATAATGCTGAGCCGAACAATAATCCTCGAGAAACAGTTAAGTTACTTTGGTTATTTCTACGAGCATTGCTACGAGCATTTAATAGGGGATTTAACAGGCTTGTTAACTGAGCATGAGTATCTGTATTACTCACGACACGACTCACTGCATTATTCACAAGAGATTTGGCATTTAATGCTGCCAGCAAAGACAGAGGCGTTACTAATTTGGTGTTCATGGTTAATCCTAAAACAATCTAGACCGTCGATAGCCACATATGACATCAACGGTAATAAGTTTAGCCACCGCCATTAAAAGCTTCACATAACGTCATAATAGAATGCAAAAGCAGCACTCATTGGCGCAATGTGAGCGGATCAAGAGGGGGTTCTAAACAGTAAAAAAGTGTTTAAAAGGATTAAACGGTAGGAGGACGATAAGCAGGGAAAGGCGCTGGCGCCATATAGTGCAAGCTAACATTGCCATAAGCATCATGAAAATGTTCACGGATAACATTATCACCAAGCGTCACCAGTGCCACATGGCCACCATGACACTGACAATCTAAGCAGATATCAACTTGCTCAATCTCGGTGATGTTATTAGCATGCTGATGATCATCATTAGCTGAATGAATACGTGAACCGTCTAGCGCACAAGCACAGTCTACACATTCAGCAAGGGTAATCACTTCGGTAGTAAATTGCAGATGTGAATGATTATTTTGCTCTTCGTTGCTGTTGCCCACATGCAGTTGATGCGCACCCATATTGGCGCCCATAAATTGCAGTAACACAATAGCAATTAGTAATCTTGATATCCCAGCCATTGAAAAGCGAGAAAGTAAATTGGACAACAATATAAAAGAATCCTGAGCAACGAGAAATCCACAACAACAAAGTGTAATGATACACACTTTTTATTAAAATCTAGAATAATTTACACAAGATTTTGACCCTGTAACCTATTCTTTGCTCAGTAACCTCAGTTTATCAAACTGCTCGTTGTTCTGCTATCTGTGTTGTATTGACTTACAATAGGTCTGTTATTGCCGCGTTGGCATGCCTTGTCAGCAAAAATGCTCAGCTTGATATTATTTTACAGACAACTCAGCCTGTAGCTCTTCAGTAATTTTTGTGGTGCGAAAATCTTTGTATAAATTCGCTTCTGAAGATGGGCCTAGCGACACACCAGCCTAAGCCAATACGTTATCGAACAAGGGTTGGATACCGATATTTAAAGACTTATCTTTGAGTCATCATTTTGACTCTC
This sequence comes from Shewanella sp. S1-49-MNA-CIBAN-0167, assembly GCF_040310145.1. Classification (NCBI taxonomy): domain Bacteria; kingdom Pseudomonadati; phylum Pseudomonadota; class Gammaproteobacteria; order Alteromonadales; family Shewanellaceae; genus Shewanella; species Shewanella sp. S1-49-MNA-CIBAN-0167. The sequence goes on from NZ_JBEOPO010000030.1 coordinate 43,623, forward strand.
ATTTACGCAATTTTGTGACTCAGTCGTTAATTTTTTACCTCTATGTAACAGAAAACATTGCAATCTTTACGAAATACGGTAACTATGAGCGCAGTTCAAGGAAGAATTAAATATTATTTATAGGAGCAAAATCCCCTAATGAAATTATTCTATTTTTTACTTCCTTGAGTTCATTTGACACTTAAAGGAATTAAACCGTGAAGAAAACGCTTATCTGTGCACTTATCTGTGCCCCTCTTTTAACTGGCTGTGTATCTACTACGGATGAATCAGCAGGCTCCCTCGATAGAACCAAAGCCGTTGCAGAACTCACCACGGAAATGGATGATTTGGGCTATGGCACGGTTGAAGTTCAACCTGGTGTTGATGAATTCCTTAACATGGCTGCGTTAATATTAAAGCGTCAACGCAATGTTATGGGTGAATATAGAAAGCGGACTGAAAATTATCCTGATGTCATATCATTTCTTTATGCCTATAAAGATGCAACACCTGAACAGCTAACAGTCGCTATTGCTGAGTTCGATGCCGGTGCTAAAAACGAAGATGAAAAAATCGGTCATAAAATCGCTAGCTATAACAAAGCGAACGAGAATATTTACGATGAAAATATTCAGTTAACTACTGATTTAGCCGGTGAAATCTTAAAGTCGACTTATATTTTATCTCAAAATAGTAGTGTAATTGCAAAAGTAACCGCGTTAAACGCTGCAAAATCATTTTCATCTTCATTATTTTCTTCAACAGATAATGAAGACGAAAAAGAAGTAAAAGAAATAAAAGAAGATCCAAAGGATTTAGGTTATGCGCTGTTAAAAGCAAAAGATCAATTAAGTTTAGCGCTTGAAGCTAATGATATTATCGATCTTGAGCAAGCCACTATTGCAGCCGTTCAGCAGTTGCAAGAAGAGCAGGAAGCTAAAAGTTAATGTATAAAAGTATTTTTGCCATCTTGTTGGCATTTGCTTATTCAACATCCGTTTGGGCTTGGCCTGATTGGGTTACCCAACACCAACAAGATAGTGAATATCTTGTTGGTGTTGGTGTTGGCGATAGTCGCTCAGCAGCAAGGCAATCGGCTATCGCTGACATAGTCACTCAACTGAGTGTTGACTATCGTGTTGAGCAAACTCAAATGTTAACTAAGCGTCAAGGCAAAGCTGATAGTCAGTTTACACAAGTGAGTCAGCTTAAAAGTTTACCATTTACATTAGAAGGTATCGAAGAGCTTGATTTTTTTCAGCAAGATGCCGAGTTTGCATTGCTGTTGGGAATAAAAAAAAGCCAACTGATAAAAAGTATACAAACAGATTTAGCCATTTTACATCATATTACTTCGCCTGCTGGAGATGTAGAAAGGCAATTTATTTGGGCATTAAAGCAAAGCGAAACTTTTTTACTGTCGACTAAAAAGTTAAGTGTATTAACCTTACTTGCTGGTGAACAACCAAAGATTAAACAACGTCTCGAACAGTTGTTAACTAAACAGAAGCAAGCCCTGCAAGCGGTATCTTGTGATGTTATAGGCAATAGTCATTACTCATTAATTAAATCTGCATTAAATACTGCTTTACCTCATAGCGGCAAAACACGTTTGTGGATGCGGCCGAATCTTAAATGGAAATTTGCTACTAAAGGTAAGCTTGCGCTCGCCAAAGCACGTTTAACACTAAAATTAATGCGCTCTCGGCCTCCTTTTTCTGTGCTGATCCAACATGACATAGAAGCTCAAGCCAAAGGGAGCTCTCGTGAAGTCGCCAAAGCTAAAGCCATTGAAAAACTCTTGGGGCAATTAAGTGCCCCCGCGAGTGTATGGATGTTTGATACTTAGGGAATGAATATGAAATTTGTAAGACAGTTATCACTTTCTGTACTGACAATGGCCTTATTGGCTGGTTGTCAAAGCAAACCCGCACAGCAAACTCAAACGGCACAGGTCAGTAATCGTGCATCAAACGCACAAGTAGCTAAAAGCGCGTATAAATTTACCGATGCTGATATTCGAGTTCCCTCTTATTTTGATACTCAAGGCTTAGATCGTTGTAGTTTTAATCCTGCCAGTGAAAATGAAGGCTGTCCGCTGAAGAAGTCTATCGTTCGTATGTACTTCGATGGGGCACAAATATCAGGCGAAGGCGAAGGCGTTGATGCCTTACGCGAGTTTGAAGATCACAAATTATTATTAATGCTTGAAAATCAATTTGCTGGTATTAATCGCTTTCGTATCGTAACTCGTGACGATAATACCGTGTCAACAGAACAGCAAATTTTCCTAGAGCAGCAAGGTGCTAAAGCGCTGGCTAAAAAAGTAAGTCAGCAAAAAGTATTAAAACCTGACTTTATTGTGAAGTTAGATTCGCTTCGAACGGTAAAAAGTGAAGGTAGCATAACCAGCTGGATGGATTACACCTTAGAACTGACTAGTTCGGTGCTTAATCCCTATACCCGTGAAAAGTTATCTTATCCTAACTTAGGTAAAATTCGAGTTAAATCAGAAGACGTACGTGAACGTTCTGAGTTGAAGTACGTTAAATCAAATAACCGCTATGTGAAAGGTTTCCGTTACTTTGATGGTGCCCATGTGAATGCAGTTATTAATGATATGGCATCTCGGGGGATTGATATTCTACTGACGCGTATGTTGACAGAAATGCCTGCAACAACTCAAGTGATGGGAATTAAAGGTAACCAACTTAGCCTAGATCGCGGTCAGAATGCCGGTGTGTTACCTAATGAAACCATGGTTATATTTAGTTATAAAGCGGGTTTTGTTGATCCTATCGGTGTAGCAAATGTTACCCCTTCTCGAAATAGTGCTGTTGGTGAGATTATACGTTGGAAAGATACTGATCAAGCTGATGCTATTCGTGAGCAAGCTGAGGAAGGTATTTTTCGCCCCACGGCTGGAATGAAAATCTTTGCGGTTTCGGTAGGTACTCCGGTTAATTTCTTGGAGAACCGCACATGATAAAAAGGCTTAGTTTACTCGCCTTTTTATCTATGTCAGCGAGTGCTGAAGTCACTGTTTTGACTGATGGCACTCTGCAAACAGATGCTTGCGTTTATGGCCGTGGAAGTGCAGCCATTGCTAGCGCTAAGGCGCAAGCTTCCGCAGAGCTGGCTAGATTTATCAGAGGTCACAAAAGTTTAGCTATTGATACGGCGAGTCAGTCTATGGCCGCCGATATGGATAAGCAAACAGCCGAACTCTATGAGAAACAACGCAGTGTGATGCTTGAAGGGCTGAGTATGGGAGCAATACCCTTATCAGCTTCAACACCTATGTTAAGTGGAAATGACACTTGTATAACGGTTGCACTCGATCCTGCCGATGTTGGACAACCTCAAGAATATGATTGGGAGCAAGGTTCTCAAAATGTCAGTGTAACCGTATCGGGTGAAGGCTGGCCTAAAAATGGTCAAAGCGCTCGTCAAAATGCAGAAATGGACGCATTACAGCGCGCTATTTCGCAAGTTGTCGGTGTTTGGTTAACTCAGCAACATGCGCAATCGTCAAAAATGACGATGACAATTACCGATGATAGTGAGTCAACTCAAATGCAAGAGTTGATCGGTCAACAATTGGTCAGTCACAGTGAAGGCTTAGTAAAAGAATGGCAGACATTAGACAGCCAACCGCTTAGTAAAAACGGCATTCAAGTGACTATCCATGCCGTTGTCGAAAAAGCCCCGCTTATTCAACAAGTTTCACACCTACTTAATGCCATAGGTTCTCCACGGGTACAGGTTATTGCCCCTGAACCGTTAAAGACAGAGTTGCTGACTTGGCTTGGTGAGCAAGGAATTGAAGTAGGCGCAGCAGCCAGCTTAACTATTTTAGCTAATGCTGATGTGGTTGAAATTGGTAATAACAGACGGTTACACCTCAATATAGATGTACGTGATCTTGCCGGAAATATCTATGGTCATTGGAAAAATAATCCTGCACTTTTAGCTCTTCCTTCGGGTAAACGAGTACGCCAAGCTCTGATGGAAGTGCATTTGGCCGATGATGAGCAAACATCTGAATTAAAGGAAACGCTGCAAACAGCCTTTACTCAAATAGTTGCCCGAGGTGGTCTAGTTAGAAAAATTGTAATACCACAAACAAAGATTACCCAGCCTGAAAAACTACAAGCTGTACTCAGTACTTTAGGTGGTGTCTCAGATGTCGCTATTCATGCAGAAAATAGCGACATAGTGGCTAGCCTGCGTTACAAAGGCAATACAGGCGAATTGGCAGATGCTGTACATCAAGCGCTTTCAACTATGACTGACAATGCGCTTCCTGCCATTGTTATAGAAAATGATTTTACTCTCAGGTATTAAGGATTGATGATGAAACTAAAAATTCTCACATTAGCTATGGCTTTAGCGATGCCGGCTTTAACTATGCAGGCAGTGGCTGCCGATGATTTTGATTTAACGGATATGGTGCCAGCGCGCCCTAATACGACGGTTGCCAACGCAGAGCAAGCCACAGTTAAAGGTGATGCTGTCATCGCTGATAATGCTGAGCTTGCTATTGCCGTCGCCCATAAAGCATTAATTGATGACGATGAAGATGGCGTCAAAATGATCCAAGTAGGCAGTGGTACTGGCATTTTATCTATTGGTAGCGTGAGTTATACAACCTACGATAACTTTAATGCGACTTTACTCTCAAAGCGTGGGGCTTATAACAAAGCCTATATGATTGCCAAAAAGCAACTGATAGAAAATATGAAAGGGGTTGAGCATCAGTGCGCTAACCTTGTTGACTCCACTTTGGATGTTATTGATACCGGTGCTGAAAGTGTTGCTAACACTAAGGAAACGATGACTGAAACCTGTAAAGAATCAGTTTCAGGCTCATTAGCAGGCTTTGTTACTTTTGACGTTTATGATGATGTGAATGAAAAAATTGTCCGTGTTAGTTTAATCTCTACCCCGAAAACTCGCTCTCAAATTCGTGAAAAACATGGCGCCGTTGCGGTAACCAGTGATCCCAATAGTATTTTCAAGCAAGTTATTGGCGATATTAAAGATGGGGTCTTGCCTCCAGTGGGCGCCAAGGTATTAACTCATTCTGAAACAGGCGAAGTCATTGTTATGGGTTATGGCTCTGCCATCATTCGCCAAAATAAGAATAAGAGTATTGCTCGTAAATTAAAAAGCGCGGCTAAATCTCAGTCACAAACTCGAGCTCGCTCGGCGCTGCTTGCAACTATTCAAGGTGAGAAGGTCTATTGGCAGGGTGGGTTTGATGAGAAACAAGTAGAAGGCTCTGAACAGTTCGACTATGAAGACCCTTCATTGCAAGACCCTCAGCAAGTGCAAATTCTAGAACAACAACGAGATACTTTTGTTAATCAGTTAAAAATGTCAGATCAGTACTCCACATTGGCAAAAGGTAAGCTACCAGCCGGTGTTAGCGTTAAAAGTTTTTCCAGTTCAGATGGCTACTGGCAGTACAGTGTCGCAGTTTATGCTCCAAGCTTAGAAGCGACCGCAAAACAAGCTGCAAAAGAGATGCAATCTGCTGGTAAGAGTATGAATGCTGCGGATAACTCTGGTCGAAAGATTAACGCGGTTGGTGGTATTAATGATGCTGCTGCAAATCCTCAAGCTGCATCGGGTAAGGTTTCTAGTAAAGAGGAAATTTAATGCTATCAGCATTATTATCAATGTCAGTTCTCACTAGCGCCTTAATGATTAGTGGTGCTAGTGAGGCTGTTGTTAGTGTTGGAGCACAAAGCACTCGTGCTGATTTTATGACTGAAGCGCCAGTAATGTCTGCTGATATTGTAGAGCAAAAAACGGCATTTTTTGTGAGTCAGGCTTATGGCGACAGTGCCCGAGTAAAAGCACTTAACTCGGCCGCTAAGCCTGCTTTAGCCAAAGCCTGCCGTCACGCATTAACGTTACCTATGCGTAAGGAAATAAAAGCATCCTTAGCCAGCAAGTTAAAGGTTGAACTTGCTGATACTATCGATTTTATTCAAGCTGACATTCAAAGATTTACGCAAGAATATCGAGATCCTTGGTTGGTATGTCGTGGTCAAGTCACCGTTGCAGAACCTGAGTTAAATGAAGCGGGGTTAGCGATTCGCCTTGCTTGGTTTAAGGTGAAAAACAAGGATAAATCCATGCTGCGTCCCCTATTGGCTATTGCGATGAAGCATTCAATGACTCAAGCCGATGCTGTGGCGTTAGTGGCGAGTCAGTCTACTACCCAAGCAGGTGGCCAATACTTGGATAAATACTTAGTGGCTAACGAACTGGTGCTTGCTGATGCCAAACTCGCGGTGGGAGATATCTGGTATCAACAAGCAAAATTTCAACAGGCCTTAGATTTAGCTAAAACTTGTGATGATGTACGTTGTCGTCGTTTAGTGAGCAAGGCTCAGTTAGAGATCGATAAGCTTGAAGCAGCAAGTGTTGATGATCTTAATAGTTATCTCTGATTGAGTAAAAGGATGTCTCAATGATCAATAAAAAACAGATACTAAATATAGTACTAGGTTTAGCGATAGTACTGAGTGGGTCTACATGGGCGCAAACACCAGAGGAAGCAGAGTTTGAAGCCTTTTTAAAAGTTCATCAAACTGAATTTTCTGATTATCAAGCTCAGCAGAATAAAGAGTTTGAGGCTTTTGTTACGGCTTGGCAGGATGCTGAAAAACAGTATTTAGACAAAATTGCTAAGAGGTGGCAAGACCCTAGTCTACCGAGCCAAAAAGTATGGGTGCAATATACAGAAAAACTTGACCGTCGCACCAGTATTGATTTTGAAACGGGTGAAATTGTGGTGGAGTTGTTGGACTCTCAATCTGATGAACAAGCATTGGCGTTTGCTGAGTCTCAGCTTAATCAATTAGCTGAGGTTAGCGTAGAGCAGACTTTACACAAAGATCCTATCTATATTCAGGCCAATAAAAATTTGGCGATGCAGAATATCCACATTACTGAGTCTGGGGTATCAAAAAAAGTAGATACTGCTGCTGAATATATGCCCAACAAGCTTGCTAATAACGCTTCCCAATCGAGTATTCATGCGGTAACCAAGGAGACTAAAGAAAGTAAAATCCAGCCTGTTAGCATGGCGGATCAATCAGTACTATCCAAAAAACTGGTGCGCCAAACATTAGGGGGGGCTAAACCTAAAATTGTCAAAGAAAACAATAGAACTAGGATTAGTTATCAACTTCCTTCGACTACATTATCTAGTCAAGCAAAGCGCTATTTACCGCAAGTGAATCAGCAAGCAAAGCGGTGGAATTTAGACCCTGCATTACTGCTGGCAATTATTCAGACTGAGTCAAGTTTTAACCCCTTAGCGCGTTCGGCAGTACCCGCTTTTGGCTTGATGCAGATAGTGCCCGCTTCAGCAGGTAAAGATGTGAGTGCCTTTCTACAAGGTAAGCCTATGTTGTTAAGCCCTGAATATTTATATAAGGCAAACAATAATGTAGAAGCAGGCAGCGCTTATGTACATCTATTGAGTCATCGATATTTTAAGGATGTTCGCGATAGCCAATCTCGCACCTATATCAGCATTGCGGCCTACAATACCGGTCTAGGAAATGTGGCAAAAACCCTCAGTGGCACTAAATCACTCACTCGTGCAAGTATTGCCGCTAATCTAATGTCGTCAGAAAAAATTTATCAATTAATGTTACAAAAACTTCCAGCGCAAGAAACCCGTAATTACTTGAAAAAAGTAGTTAAGCGCACCGCCTATTATGAAGAACAACTAAAGAGACTTTAAGGATGAAAAAATTACTTCCCCTTGTTGCAGTCATTACATTAGCTGCATGTTCAAGCACTGTTGATACTCAATCTACGCCTTTGGCAAACAATGATGCTATTCCTGATTGGGTGCTATTGCCTCTCTCTGATAGTGGCTTAGCCTCTTCATCTTGTGTGCCTTGGTCTGGTAATATGTCAACAGATAGAGCCCAAGCCATTGCAGCTGCACGTGCTGACTTAGTTCAGCAAGTACAGATTAAAGCCAGTGTGATGGACCGTTTATATCAACGTAAAACCCAAAGCGATAAGCTTGTTAATGTGGGTGGCACTTTTGAACAAGTTAGTAAGCAAGTTGCCGAGCAAAATCTCTCGGGCTCGATCCCACAAAAAGTGGCATTTGCTCGCTTAGATGGAGTGAAGCAACTGTGTACTTTTGTGGTGATGAAGAACACCGAAGAAACCTTCGATAATATGGTTGAACAATCGGGGAAACGCCTAGATCCGGGTTCGCGTGAGGCGCTATATGAAGAGTTTCGTGCCCAAAAAGCAATGAAAGAGCTAGAGAAAGAGTTAGATACCCTTAATAAAGCCTCAATCTAGTTTAACGATTTTTTCTCATCCTAAAAAGACGAGCTAATAAACTCGTCTTTTCGTTATTGCTTCTAATTACTTGCGGATACTGAATGAGTTAATCGCCTGAACCTTACGCATTTAAATGCGCCAATATCTGGTCTACATAGTTGTCTTAACATCGACTTGCGGTGATAATAGTCGTGGTTTTTCGGTCTGTGAGTAGAGCTTATTTGTCGACTTAATCTGATCACAACAAACGCTTTTTCCTCTCTTTTCCTTACCTCTTAGCTAAAGACCCTACCTATAAAAAATGCCTCACTCACTGTCACTATTTAAAAACGCAGTGTTTAGCATAATCGGCTGCTTCATTGGCAGTCCAATCACCACTTTGTTTTTCTTTCATCTGCTTACACCATGCTTCGCTACCGACTTCTGGTGCACATGCCGTTAAACTAAGGGTTAACAATAACGCACTTGATACGGCAAATAATTTTGATAATGACATAAGCTATCCTGTTCTAAAGTAATAACATCAATACTAACATTGCGATCGTTTGGTGATCCAAGTAACCGCATCTTGTTTACGTTCTAATGGAAACCAGGCGACTTCACCTTGCATAAACGGCCCCATTAACCTAACAGCATTACCGACCCAATCAGGGCCGCCCACAAACACTAAGGCATCAAACGCAGGTAACTGTACTTCACCACTGCCGGTTAATGAAGCAAATTCCCAGCCTTCTAATAACACATCCGCTTCAATGTAAAGACACACTTGATCCCAGTCTTTACGATAACTCTTAATGGCGGGCTGTAAACGGCTTCGGTAATCTTGGGCCGATAAACGGCCGCTGACAAATAAACTAATGACACCCTTGGTAATATCGGGGATTTGACATAACATAACGGCAACTCCAGCCTTATAATCAGGCCATAGAACAGACTTTATACGGTGATGTTATCGTGTAAAGCGACAATGGCGCTTATGATAGCAAAACTATTCTATTCATTTCATTAAATATGTAATAACTCAGAGGCCAGTCAGGCTTTTTAGTTCAAAGCCCATAGTTAAAGACCAAGGGTTAACGCCCCCGCGGCTAAAGGCTAACGGGTCATTGAAACATCAACACAGATATCACCATAAGACAACTCTGAAAATTTTCCGCGTCTGCGGTAGAATAGACCTACATCACCCAACATCAACACTCATGCCTTAGCGACATTTAAGCACAACGATAGGTTTATCGACAGTCAATGAAGGGGGCTATCACAACCCAATGATACAAATTACTCAACGAGTCATATTGCAAGACAATGAAATTGAATGGCACTTTGTCCGCTCAAGTGGTGCGGGTGGCCAACATATCAATAAAGTGTCGACCGCCGCTCAACTCAGCTTTGATATTGCCTCATCATCGTTACCCGAATTTTATCAACAAAAGCTGCTTGAAAAAGCCGATCATCGCATTACTAAAAGCGGCAAAGTCATTATAAAATGTCAGCAATCACGCAGCCAAGACTTTAACCGTCAAACGGCACTGGAACAATTTATTGAGCTGGTAAAAGGTGTTGGTATTGTTCAAAAAAAACGTATCCCGACTAGAGCAACAAAAGGCAGCCAAACGCGACGCATTGAAACCAAAAAACAACGCGGTGCCACCAAAGCGATGCGCCAAAATAAATCTGACTATTAATAAAAAAGTGAGCCCGCCATCGCTCAATCAATAAGGTTACACGCTAGTTGAGCATTTTTTGGTTTACCTGATAACCATCTTCGGTAAGAATGCTTGTTAAAAACCTATTTATGCTGCAGATTAAATCGACTTACGTTGCGATTTTTACAGGAACCGTCATGAGCCAAACAACAAAAATTTTATTGATCAACGGCCCCAATTTAAACCTGCTCGGCCGTCGTGAACCCGGACATTACGGTCACCAAACGCTCACCACTATTGTTGAAGCGTTAAGTAAAAGTGCGGTCCAAGCAGGGGTTCAACTGGAACATATTCAGTCTAATGCTGAGTACCAGCTGATTGATGCCATCCATGGGACTGATGCGCAGTTTATTATTATCAATCCTGCCGCTTTTACCCACACCAGTGTCGCCTTGCGTGATGCCATACTCGGTGTCTCGATCCCGTTTATTGAAGTGCATTTATCTAACGTACATGCCCGTGAGCCATTTAGGCACCATTCGTACTTTTCAGATAAAGCCCTAGGGGTGATTTGTGGCTTAGGTGCCCAAGGCTACGACTTTGCGTTGCAAGCGGCAATTAAACACTTAACAGATCAACACTAATAACGACGATTTAATCGCCATTGATCCGCCTCATTGGGTATTTACGTCGAACACAATTGGGTCGCAATTGTTGCTAAATCAACAAAAGGATAGCGCTTGAGTAAGTTAACAGCGGATGTGAGCATTATTTACAGTGGCATATTCAGTCAATGGGACAATCAGAACGACGACCTGCCACGCTTGTTACAGGCAACGGTTCATGTGCCCGCTATTATCGATACCGAATTTGGCTTTATCACTCGCATCCGTAAAGCCAAAAATCAAGTGCTAACCTACTGTATTTACCACCCGGATATTACTGATAACAATGGCAATATTCGTCCGCCATTCGATGGTGAAGTGTTTATTAAACAAAACGATTGGCGCTTTTATCTGGGTGATTGTATTTGGGCACCCATCACCAATAAAGTCGGTAACTGGCGAATGACGCTAGAGCTAAACGGTAAAATCATTGCCAACAAAACCTTTAAAGTGCATCTGCCAGATGAATAGTCTCTGCCGCAACTTCACTAAATCGGAATGTTTGCTATAATCCGCGCCAATTGCCACTCCATTTAACGAGCTCCCATGTCCATTCAAGCTGTTTTAGCCGATGCGTTAGCCAAACGAGCCACTTTTTTTAAGCAAGCGGCCCACAATAATACTGATTGTTATCGCGTTTTCCATGGCACTGTTGAAGGTGAGAATGGCCTGAATATCGATCGTTACGGTGATGCATGGCTAATCCAAACCTTTCATCAAACATTATCCGCGCAGCAACTTGAAGACATATCAAGCCTACTTACCGCCCATGCTGACTACCATATTGTTTACAACGACCGCTCTGGCAGTCATTCTCGGGTGGTAAATCATCCCGAAAATGAAGCCCAAGACTACGCGCAATCGACCCAAGTTATCCAAGAAAATGGCATTCTGTTCACGTCAAAACTGCGCCATGAAGGTCAAGATCCATTATTATTTTTAGACATGCGTATTGGCCGCGAATATGTTCGTAATAATAGCCAAGGCAAGACGGTGTTAAACCTGTTTTCATACACTTGTGGGATTGGAATTGCCGCCGCTATGGGCGGCGCTCGTAGAGTGATGAATGTCGACTTTTCATCATTTGCATTGGCCGCTGGGCAAACAAATGCCGAGTTAAACAATGTCACTGATGTGTGTGAATTTGTCCAAAGTGATGCCTTTCCGGCGCTGCGCCAATTGGCGGGTTTACCGATAGGCGGACGTCGCAATCAAAAACTGCCAAAATACCCCAAGCTGCGCGCAACACAATTTGATTTAGTCTTTTTAGACCCGCCACGTTTTGCCAAAAGTGCCTTCGGTATTGTCGATCTCGTCAATGATTACCAAGGCCTATTTAAACCTGCTGTTCTGGCGACAAAAGTCGGCGGCACTTTAGTATGCTGTAATAATGTCGCCAAAGTGGACCGCCAAGCATGGTATGACAGTTTAGTGCGCTGCGTTGAAAAACAAGGGCGTAAAGTTATTTATAATCAATGGCTCGACTGTTATGAAGATTTTCCGTCATTTGATGATAATCATCCGTTAAAAATTGTCGCTCTGACCATTAATTAACCTCGATCCGGATCTTGTTTCCAACAGCTTTAGCAATAAAAAAGCCACCTGAAGGTGGCTTTTTTACATCCAATGTAGATTAAAATGACACTACCTATGACGAAACGGGCATCACTTTAGGGCTACCCGCCGCGCTAGTGGCACTGTAACCACGCCCATCTAACGGAGCAAACGTCTTATTTAAAATCGTGTCTACATATTGCCAATCACTGCGCACTTCATCTTGAGTAAATGTCAGTAGCAAGTAACCGCGGTCTTTTAAGTTGGCGTAGTTAAGATCGGCGATCAAATCAACGATCGCCGCTTCTGTTGCTGGCATTTCAGCATCAGACAATCCTAAATAGTATTCCAGCCCAGGAGACGATACTGAACTGGTGGCAAATTCTATCCCCACGATCTCCCCGCCACTGTCGGTTAAATCACTCGCCCATGCATTATGAGTATCACCGGCAATAACCACCAAGTTATGATTTAACGATTTTGCCGTCGCTAAAATAACTTCACGCTCGTAAGCATAACCGTCCCAAGCATCTAAGTTGTATGGAATGGCTGGTAGTTGTAGCAGTGCAATAACCTCAGGGGTTAATTTGTCTTGATTAGCTTGTAGGTAAGCCAACTCTTGTGTGGTTAATGTCGGGTCGCCCGCTTGGGCGCGACCGGCTAATTGCGCTAATCCGGCGAGCTCTGCAAACTGCGGAATACTCATTTGTTGGGTGGCAATAGCCGCTGGCATTAACATTTTACCCATTAACACTTGTTGACCCAACACTTGCCACTTAGCAGTAGACTGCAATAAGGTTTGCTGTAACCACAATAATTGTGTCTGGCCTAGCATAGTGCGGTTGGTATCGGTCACATCGGCTAGAAAGGTTACGTTGTTAAATGCCCCCGTCGTCGCATCAATGTATTGGCTATATTCTAACTGCTTATCGCGAGCCAATACCCGAGTATCGAGCATATGCAAATCAACCAAATTACCAAAATTAAAGCTTCGGTAGATTTCCTCATGATTACCTTCGCTCCATGGGCGAATTGGCAGCCATTCAAAGTAAGCTTGCAGTGCCGCCTCTTTGCGCTGATCAAAATCGCCTTCACTATCGTTATGATTTTCGGCACCGTCTTTCCAAGTATCGTTGGCCACTTCATGGTCGTCCCACACGGTAATGAACGCCACTTTGGCATGCAGTTTTTGTAAACTGGCGTCACTACGATACTGACTGTAACGAGTCCGATAGTCGTCTAATAGAAATAGCTCGCCGGCTGGCAACACTTCACGATCCAGCTCAATGGCATGCTCACTGGCATATTCACCGCGGGCATACTCATATAAATAATCACCCAAATGCACCACAGCATCTATATCATCTTGCTGCGCCGCCATTTCGTATACATTAAAGTAACCCGCGGGAAAATTAGCACATGACATTACCGCTAATGTTACCGATGCAACACTGCCCTCGGGTAACGTGCGCGTTTGGCCAATTTCTGACACTGTATCGCCGGCTGTAAAACGATAAAAATACTGCTGACCCGCCTCCAGACCGACCGCGTCCACTTTAACGGTATAGTCACGATCTTTAGTCGTCACCATTTGGCCGTTAGTGACTAGCTGAGTAAAGTTACTGTCGGTGGCGACTTGCCATGAAACCGTAATATCACCTTCAACATCGGGCGTGACCCGGGTCCATAAAATGACGGCATCGGTTGCGGGATCGCCACTGGCAACACCTTGTAAAAACTGCCCTGAAATAGCATCGTCATCATCACTACTGCAGCCCATTAATCCATACGACACGACTACCGCGCCTACGCCTTTAGCTGACATTGCCAGAAAATCACGACGAGTCACAAACCGTTTCATAGCCTATCCTTATTTTTATCGTTAGCTGTTTATACGGCGATGCTTAGCACTGCCTAAGGGATCTAATGAGACGCTATTGTGAAAGCAAATGATGACATAAAGGTGACAAAATAATGACAAACTAATCATATTGATATCGAGGTGCAGATACGAATTGGGGCAATAAAATAACGGTAAGTAGATACAATAAAAAATTAAATTGTGCACAATGTAGTTGCAAAAGTTAAATCCTCGCGTTATAGTAAACACAATTAGATTGTGCGCAACTTAATATCGTTAATCACTTGATATGATCATCACTTAGTAACATCAACAAGATGTCGATATGAGCCAAAGCAATCAACAGAATTTTTACCACCACTATTTTTAACATACTTTATGAGGTCTATTATGAAAGCGTTATACACAACTTCAGCTACAGCACTAGCAGGTCGTAATGGCCAAGTTTCTACTGACGACAAAAAAGTTGATTTACAGTTAAGTTACCCAAAAGAAATGGGTGGCAGCGGTGAGTTTACTAATCCAGAACAGTTATTTGCTGCAGGTTATGCCGCGTGTTTTTCTAACGCGATTCTGCACGTTGCGAGTCAAACTAAAGTGGCAATCAAATCGGCTCCAACCACGTCTACTGTGGGTATAGGCGCCAATGACAGTGGTGGTTTTGCATTAACAGTTGCGCTAGCCGTTGAACTTGATCTGGACCAAGCAGAAGCTGAACAGTTAGTCAAAACAGCTCACCAAGTTTGCCCATACTCAAACGCAGTACGTGGCAACATTGATGTAAAACTGACTGTAAATGGTCAAGCTATTTAGCCTTTTTGAGCTAACCAGTTTAGATCTGACAGACAAAAAAACCAAGACATGTGTCTTGGTTTTTTTATGCTTTTAGCCACCATCAACTAAGCAATTGTGCAGCAAATGAATACGCTATTGCTTCACGCTCATTAAAATATCTAAGGCGCGTAAACGGTGCTCGCTGTCATACAAGTCATTGGTAAACATCAACTCATCTACCCCAAATTGCTCTACAAACATTTCTAATTGATGTTTAATCGTTACTGGGCCGCCGCAGATAGACAAACTTAAAAAGCTATCAACATAGTTTTTTTCTTGCTCGCTCCACAGGCCATTCATGCTGTCTATTGGCGGTTTAAGCCACATTTCTTGGCCACGAATTAAGGCTAAAATACGCTGTTTAGAGGTCGTGCTAAGATGCTCTGCCTCGGCATCGGTTGGCGCGGCAACTAAAGGCAGGCCGACCATCACATAAGGTTTATCCAGCACAGCTGAAGGAGTAAATTTACGTCGATAAAGCGCAAGGGCTTCAGACAGAAAACGCGGCGCAAAGTGGCCAGCAAACACATAAGGCAAGCCTCGCTCTGCCGCTAATTGCGCACTGAATAAGCTAGAACCTAATAACCAAATAGGCACATTGGTGTCTTCACCAGGGATCGCTCGCACCGCTTTGCCGTTACTGTGTTGACGCAGTTCATGTGGGCCGAGTAACGATTGCAACTCGCGCACCTCATCAGGAAAATGTTCTGCCCGTTGGTTATCACGATTGAACGCTAAACTAGTGACCGGATCGCTGCCTGGTGCACGGCCTAAGCCTAAATCAATTCGTCCAGGATACAGACTGGCCAAGGTGCCAAACTGCTCTGCCACCACGAGCGGTGGATGGTTAGGTAACATAATCCCACCAGCACCAACACGAATGCGCTCAGTACCACCGGCAATGTAACCGATTAAAATTGAGGTGGCAGAGCAAATAATGCCCGGCATATTGTGGTGTTCGGCTAACCAAAAACGGTTCACATCAAGGCGTTCGGCGTACTGGGCATAACGTAAACTGTCTTGTAAGGTCTCTGACACAGTGGAATCTTCACGCATCGGCGCGAGTTCAAGTAATGAGAAAGGAATATCTGCCAATATTGACATCATGGCTCCTTATTTAAGGTAAGAATTGATGGCATCTACTGAAAAATCAAGCTGTCGAGCCAGCAAAAAAGGTTATCAGCAGATGATAGATCTAAAAGTCTTTTAGCATTTCGGGAGTAAACTCATCCACATCAATAGAAAAACCAGCAGCGTCAATAGACTTTTGGAGTTTATCTAACTCATTGTTCACGTTTGACATGGTTAAGGTGTTGTTATCTAAATTATAAACTAACGCTAAGCTTTGATAATAAAAACACAGTATCAGCAATGCATCGCGATTATTATCTTTCGCGGCTTGTTGAATCGATTTTAGTTTACGAAAAATTTTATTCTGTAGCTGTTTCAATTGCCACACATAATACACTTCATAAAACTTCGGTTTTTGACGTAGGTTTCGCACCAATAAACTGCACACCATCAATGCCAAAATAACCCCGGTTAAATTCAAATGAAAATTACCGGTCGACTCTGCACCTGGTAATGGTTTCACACCGAAAAAGTAGATCAGCAACTGACCAAATATCAGCGACAAAATGGCTAATGTCGCCAGCAATCCTATCTGCACTAAATTGTTGGCCGAACGATATTGGCTCTTATTTATGTTGACTAACTTCATCACGCCACTCACATCTCTTATTTTGTGCATAGCTTAACGTGTCACGCCTATTTATAGAATGAAATATTAACGCTTATTAAGTGTGATTTAATCTAATGGCGCTCAAAATAGGCCGACTGATAAGACCGGGCGACGAAGATCGCCCCAAACAGAACCCCTCAAACAAAAATACCTCAAACAGCGCCTTAGCGGATCGCCCCCTAAGCAGCCGATGTTAAACACCCTGTTGTATTATTTGAGCAATGGTTAAACCGTCAATACCATGGCTCGCGGTGTTGCGGTGAACAGGTGTAGATTAATTACGTCCTGCCATCACGCCGCCATCAACATCCCATACGGCGCCCGTGACCCAAGATGCTTGCTCTGATAGCAAAAACACTATGCTATTAGCGACATCGGCCGGACTACCCACTCGGCCGATAGGATGAAATGCATTGAAGCTTCCAAGCACACTAGCCATATCTTCAGGTTCAATAAAGGCTTCATAAATAGGTGTACTCACCACGGCGGGTGATACCGCATTAACTCGAATATGGTGCTCTGCCAGTTCCATTGCCATGTGTTGCGTTAAGGCATGCAAACCCGCTTTAGCCATAGAATAGGCACTTGATGGGGTGGCTTTAATGGCTTGTTTAGCCCACATAGAGCCAATATTCACAATGCTGCCACCGCCATATTTAATCATGTTGTTGCTAACCGCTTGCGAAATAACAAAAATCGCTTTGTTAAGATCCATGTAAGTATCGTAATCACTTACTTGATGGTCTAAAAATGGCTTAGGATTAAAAGACCCTGCTGCGTTAACCAAATAAGCAATCTTCTTGTCTGTTGAGTTGATCATATTGATCAAACGGGCAAGGTCTTGTGAGTCATATAAATTAGCTTGAAGCCCGCTTACACTGCCTAATGATGAGAGTTGCGCCACTGCGGTATTGAGCTTATCGACTTTGTTACCAACAATAATAGTATCGATACCTTGAGCCACTAATTGCTTTGCTGTTTCAAAGCCAATACCACTTGTGCCGCCAATAATTAGCGCTGTTTCTTGGGGTAAATTCGTCATGTGTTCACACCTAATGTAAGAGTAAGTGTGTTAAGCTTATGGGTAAACTATCCGATTGAATAGTAAGTACAAATCGGTGACATAGGTACTTTTAGGTACATATTGATGAATACAAAAGAAAAAATATTCCCTCGAAAATCTGCCCCAGAAAAAAGTGCCCGTATGGTCGAAACCATTTACGGCTGTAAATGGTCTTTAACTGTGTATCAGTTATTAGCCAATAACATTAACCGTCCCGGTGAAATGGTAAAGTCAGTAGAAGGACTCAGCACTAAAGTGCTTAATCAATGTTTGAAGAAAAACATCGAATTTGGCATTTTGAATAAAATTAATTACCCTGAAATTCCACCCAGAGTGGAATACCAAGTGACCGAATTTGGGCAAAAATTTATGCGCATTTTAGATGACATCGAAAAGCTGCAACACGAAATTGATGCTTAGCCCGCAGGCTAAGCAATCGTTCACCTCATAACACATTTATTTGAATTAAGTTTTTGATGGCTCATTAGATCCACTTGCCTTATTCAGCCACACGAACTCAGGTAAAGCGTTTAAGTCTAGGCAATCTCCTCGCTCAGCAATGGCGCTATTTTTCGGTTTATTGGCACTGTCTTGATTAAGCGCTTCAATCAATACTTGCTGTGCTTCTAGTTCACCATGTACCAATATCACTGCGGGAGATTGCTCAAAATGGCGATACCAAGACAATAACTCGGCTTGGTCGGCATGGGCTGATAACCCACCTACCGTATGGATACTTGCAGCAACCTTAATACTCTGGCCATGAATCGTCAGTTCTTCAGCACCGTCGACGAGTATTCGGCCTGGCGTTCCCATTGCCTGAAAACCACAAATAATAATATCGGCTTCTTTACGCCATAGGTTATGCACAAAATGATTACGAATGCGGCCGCCATTACACATACCACTGCCCGCAATAATGATTAATCCTTTATGAATATCGTTCAGCTCTATCGACTCTTCAGTGCTACAGACAAATTCAGCACTGGATAACAAGGGATGTTGCCCAGAAGATAAGCGGGTAAAACGCTTAAAGTCATCGTCCATCAATGGATAATTGTTAACATATACCTCGGTTGCTTTTATCGCCATTGGACTGTCTAAACAAATACGCCAACGTGATAAGTCCCACTCTTTGGCATATAAATGAAATAGATAAAGAAGCTCTTGAGCACGTCCCACCGAAAATGCTGGGATCAAAATATTGCCCCTACTTTCATGAATAGTTCGTTTGAAAATTGATTTCAGTTCAACCAAGGTATCTTGCCAACTGCGATGCAACCTATCGCCGTAAGTACTTTCCATTAGCACTAAATCAGCTTGTTCAATAAACGTTGGGTCATCCAAAACCGGCATACCTGCACGACCTAAATCACCACTAAAAACCAGTTTTTTCTGTTGAGGTTTATTGCCTAACCACAACTCAACCACCGCAGAACCCAGAATATGTCCCGCATCGGACAAACAAACCTCTACCCCATCGGCAACCTGCACTCGCTGGCCATAATCTACCATCACAAACTGCGCCATCACTTGCTCAACATCCTCCTCGGTAAATAGCGGCTCGAGCGGTTCTAAATCATGTTTTGCACGTTTTTTATTTTGTCTGTCGGTGTCTCTTTCTTGCAGCATAGCCGCGTCACGCAACATCACATCACATAACTGCGCGGTGGCTTTTTGAGTATAAATGGGCCCAGTAAACCC
Organism: Shewanella sp. S1-49-MNA-CIBAN-0167; assembly: GCF_040310145.1. Classification (NCBI taxonomy): domain Bacteria; kingdom Pseudomonadati; phylum Pseudomonadota; class Gammaproteobacteria; order Alteromonadales; family Shewanellaceae; genus Shewanella; species Shewanella sp. S1-49-MNA-CIBAN-0167. The sequence goes on from NZ_JBEOPO010000030.1 coordinate 63,004, forward strand.
CTGATTAATCAGATAAGGTAGACGACCGGAATGATCAATATGTGCATGGCTTAATACCACAGCATGGATATCTTGCGCTTTGAATGGAAAAGGATCGTGATTACGTAACCAGTCAGCTTTACTCCCTTGAATTAATCCACAATCAAGCAGCACTTGCTGCCCTTTGACTGTGAGTAAATGGCAAGATCCAGTGACCTCTTGAGTTGCGCCGTGAAACTGCAAAGTCATGTCCATAATGTCGCCCCCGATAAAATCGATAACAGTGCTAAATTAAGCGTATGCCATTGGTGAAATAAAGTCGCGATCTACATCAAATAAACGCTTAAAAAACACACTAGTTATAAAGCAAATAAAAATTCATATTAAATGCATAAGCAACCGCAATATAACATCTCCTTACAATTATTAACCATACTACAACCCAGTGTTAACACTCAATTTTGCTAAGTCATTGAACAACGTATTTTAAGAGATATATCGCCTTTTTTGAGCATATTTCACTTTGTGAGTCACTCATAGGTTTGATATTCTCCGTCGTCTTAATGGAAAGATATCTTAACGGACTAAGCTGTGCTTACTCAAACAACAAGACAAGAGATTAAAATGAACAGAACATTAATTGCAGCATTAATTTCAACCATTCTTATCGCACCCTCAGCGTCGGCAATCGAAATTTATAAAGATGATGTCAATGCGGTTAAAATTGGCGGATTTATCGATGCGCGCGTGATCAATACTCAAGGTGAAACAGAAGTTGTTAACGGTGCTTCACGCATTAATTTTGGTTTTAATCGTCAGCTACAAAATGACTGGAGAGCCTACGCCTTGCTTGAATGGGGTGTTAATCCGGTAGGTAGCACAGACATTGTTTACAACAATCGCTTTGAATCAATCCAAGAAGAGTTTTTTTATAACCGTTTAGGTTATGTCGGTATCGCACATGACACCTACGGTAGCATCACAATTGGCAAGCAATGGGGTGCTTGGTATGACGTGGTTTATAGCACAAACTATGGTTTTGTGTGGGACGGTAACACTGCTGGTGTTTACACTTATAACAAAGATGACGGCGCCGTAAATGGTGTCGGTCGTGGCGACAAAACAGTTCAGTATCGCAACAGCTTTGGCGACGTCAGTTTTGCAGTGCAAGCCCAGTTAAAAAACTCTGCTTTTTATACCTGTGATGTCGAAAACATTACCGAAAGTGCCTGTGAAGAATTGTGGGACTCTGGCTCAACGGCAGCACAACAAGTTGAATTCAATTATACTTATGGCGGTGCTGTCACTTACCAAGCAACCGACAAGTTAGTGTTAACCGCTGGGGTTAACCGGGGTGAGTTTGATGTGAACTTTGCTGATGGTGGCTCATCCACTGCGGTTGATCTTATTTACGGTATGGGGATCACGTGGGGCAACTTTGATCAAAACGGTTTTTATGCCGCTGCCAACGTGAATAAAAACGAAAATCACGACACCGACAACATCGGCCGGTTAATTAACGACGCTGTGGGTCTTGAGTCATTGTTCTCATACAAGTTCGATAATGACATTCGTGCTTTTGTGTCATACAACGTACTGGATGCGGGATCTAACTATGTGATCCAACCTAACTACAATGCAGACCCTAACGACGTCTTTAAGCGCCAATTTGTGGTAGTAGGTTTGCACTATTTATTTGACCCTCAAACGGTGATATACATTGAAACTCGTAGTGACTTCAGTGACTTTACCAGTGCAGACAAAGTACAACAAGCCAGAATGGAAGTGTCTGAAGATGACGGTATCGCCATCGGTCTTCGCTACACGCTTTAATCTGAACCTCTGTGCTATATCTCTGTGCTATTGCTAAATAGCACATTAAATTAATAGCAGATCAAAAAAGGTTCGACAGTGATGTCGAACCTTTTTTTATGGCTGTTGTTAAGCTGACAAAAACGCGCGCTTGAATTAGCACACCTAAGCCGCAAGGCTTAAAAGACAAATGCTGAACAACACATTTAAACAAGCAGTTAAACAAGCATTTAAACCAAACCCTTTAAACCACCGCGCTTAAGCAACGGGTTTCTCGTCAATTATCGTTACTTTCTCAACCACAATCGGCTCACGCGGCACATCATCATGGCCCGCAATAGTCGTGGTGTTAACCCGCTCCATTTGTTGGATAACATCCATACCCGCGGTCACTTTAGCAAACACCGCATAACCCCACCCTGCATTAGTTGTCGCAACGTGGTCTAGAAAATCATTGTCAGCGACATTAATAAAAAACTGCCCAGTAGCAGAATGCGGCGAATCCGTTCGCGCCATGGCTAACGTGCCCAACACGTTTTTCAAGCCTTTATTGGCTTCATTGGCAATAGGGTCGCGAGTTGGTTTTTCTGTCATTTTGGCGGTTAAGCCACCACCCTGCACCATAAAACCTTTAATAACCCGATGAAAAATAGTGCCTTGATAAAAACCGTCTTGGCAGTATTTTAGAAAGTTTTTTGAAGAAACCGGTGCACGTTCCATTTCAAGCTCTACGGTAAAATCGCCAAGGTTGGTGCTAAAGATAATCATATACTGCCATGTTCCAAAAATGAGAATAGCCGCCAGTATATTCTATAGTACCGAAGGCGGCTATTACGCTTATCCTTGAATGAAATCCCTGCCCTTTACATTTTCCACTTATTGGGCGGGCTGATTAAATAAATCCATCGCGGTGCGCGTCATTGCCCGAACGCCTGTTCGGATGGTTAACGGATAATCTGGCGCAAACTGGCTAGAATGCAAAGACGGCAAGGTATCGCCCGACTCAACACTTGCTTGATACTGGCTAGGTTCTACCGCGCCAAGCCAAAATAAAGTAATAGGGCGTTTCTCTGGTGTCAGTCCATATAAACCAAAATCTTCGCCAGCCATTACCGGTGGCGCCACCAGTACATTATCGCTGCCTAATTCGGCTTCGATACTGGCTTTAACCTTAGCGGCTAACGCTGGATGATTATAGGTTGACGGAATGGTTTCATCATCATGCACATACACCACAGGCATTAACTCATCTGCTAAGCCTGCGCTCAATGCAATACCTGTAGTAATACGTTTAATCGCCGCCATTTGCTGCTCACGCACCTTAGGATTATACGAGCGCAAGGTCAGCTGAAGCTTCACTTCATCGGAAATAATATTGTGTTTTGAGCCTCCATGAATCGAGCCCACAGTCACCACATTAGGCTCTAACGGCGACACCTCGCGGCTCACAATAGTTTGCAGTGCAAGTACGGTGCGCGCAGCAAGTACTACCGGATCGATGGTGGCGTGCGGATAAGCCCCATGGCCACCTTTACCCTTAATGGTAATATCAACCGAATCAACATTCGCCAAGGCATAACCACTTACGGTACCTACTTTACCCGCTGGGATTGACGCACTCACATGCAAACCAATAATGCTGTCTGGTGTCGGGAATTGGCTAAACAAACCCTGTTTGAGCATGGCTTTGGCGCCGCCGCCAACCTCTTCTGCAGGTTGAGCCACCATCATTAACGTGCCTTGCCAATCAGCTTTGTGAAGCATTAATTGTTGTGCAGTGCCAATTAAACTGGTCATGTGAATATCGTGGCCACAACCATGCATAATCCCAACCGTATTATTGTTCGCATCTTGCGTGGTAACCGTTGAGGCATATTGTTTACCGGTTTGCTCAATAATAGGCAATCCATCAATATCAGCACGGATCATCACCACTGGTCCTTTACCATTTTTAACGATGCCGACCACACCATAACCACCAAAATTAGCAGTCACCTCAAATCCTAATTGTTTCAGTTCTTGCGCCATGCGTTGGCTAGTGGCTTTTTCTTGATATGACAATTCAGGGTGTTGATGAAGGTGTAAATAAAGCTGCTCCAGTTTAGGTAATGCTTTAGTTACAGAGAGATCAAGATCGCTCGCGCTAACCGTAAATGACAACAACGAAACTGAAAACACTAACGCCAATAAGGGATATGCAACACGTAAGCAGGTCATATTATTATTCTTAATTGTCGGGAATTGAGTATGTTAATCTAGCATAAGCTTAAGCTACTTTATAATGGGTTTTCGTTAACCCCAAGCCAATTAAGGGATAAGGTTTGTAGTGGCATAGTGATTAAGTCATTGCGGACATAAAAATAATAGTAAGGGAAACCAATGACAGTCATTACTGAAACACCCAGGCTAATTATTCGACAATTTACCCTTGATGACGCGCCAGCCGTATTACACTTCAATACTCCAGAACAAGTCAGCCTCTATACCGATGACGCAGGAATGTGCACAACATTAACCGACGCCGAAAATATCATTGCCAATATTTGGTTAGTTGAATATCAGCAATACGGTTTTGGCCGTTGGGCTGTGGTATTTAAAGAAACCAATACTGTGATTGGTTTTTGCGGTTTTAAAAATGAAACTCGTATTAATGCCATCGATATTGGTTATCGCCTACACCCTGACTACTGGGGTATTGGCTTAGCCACAGAAGCCAATCTCGCCTGCATTGCATACGCTAAAGAGCACATGTCACTAGACCTTGTTTATGCCGATGTTGTTGATGCCAATAGCGGCTCGATCAACGTGGCCACTAAGTTAGGCATGACATTTCATTCTCAATTCCAACGAGATGAATTTACTTTTAATCGTTATGTCATGTTATTGAACGGCAACTAACGAGTACTTATCTAAGTACTAACGCTAAGCTCTAAATCTAAGTACTAAATCTAAGTACTAAATCTAGTCACTAAAAAAGATCGCAAGCCGCAAGAGGATAACCGGCTTTGCCATCAGAACACACTCGGTGCTGCTGGCTTATTTTTGTCCCAAGCTAGCCTCCCACAAACAAATCCACTTTATAAAATGGCCTAAGCTGGTGATGATATAAGCCGTTATAACAAAGAACATGAAAATTATTGTTCCATGAAATGTTAACTAAATAAATTAAACAACATAAATGTCACAACAACCCCTTAACCCGCCTATACTCGATCGAGGACAGATTTAACGGCTCGCTGACGACTCAGTTGTATATCCGTATTCGCTCTGCCACAGAGTGAATTCGGATCACCTAATATAAGTTTAATTAATGTTTGCATAACACAACTTATTTGAGTAGGTTGATAAATAACCTCAGCTCGGGGTAATAGTCGGTTATCAAAGTGGTTTTTATCTATTTATCCTGTCGCTGATTGAGCGTTAAAGTTAAATAAAAACCGTATAGATTGAAGCGTACAAACGATATTTATGACTAACACTGTTATAGAGCATTTATCTTAGGTTGTAAGAGTGCTGTGTAAGCGTACGGTGTAAAAGAGCGATATGAGATTCATGGAAGAAGAGCAACTACTGCACTTAACATTGCTAGACCTGTTATGTAGCAACAGAATGGACTCTTTAGAAATTACCTGATCAGTATTTCCCCTTCATTCATGGCCTCACATTATGTAATAGCATGTTGATATGTGATTAAAATAATATATAGGTTTATATACCTTTATATACCTTTATATACTCAAGTGAATTCAAACTGCAGGTTTTAATTTCTGAAAGTTATCATTAATTGTATCACCGAGTGTATCGG
>NZ_JBEOPO010000031.1:0-67054 GCF_040310145.1 Shewanella sp. S1-49-MNA-CIBAN-0167
TCATAGCAAATCTCACTTCTAGTCTTGATTTATACTATAAGAATAAGCCAAAACTGACTCAGATGCATAGGCATGTATAAATATCAAGGTCGTACTCAAGACCAAAACGGGTTTCATCCCATTTCATCGCTTTTTTCAATGACGCCATTGCGTGGTTAGCTTTATGTAGATTACCTTTATCTACAAATACTTGCAGTTTAACCTCACGTCCAGACAGCGTGATAAAGGTATCATTGAGTAAATCAAAATCTCCTGCCACGAGGGCAAATAAGTAACTTGGTTTTGGAAATGGATCATGCCATTGTACAAAATGACGACCCGAACGTGGCATCTCGCCTTTATCAATTAAATTACCGTTACTTAACAAAAAAGGACATGCTTGTTTATCGGCTTCAATGCGCACGGTATAAATAGCCAGAACATCGGGTCTGTCTAAGAAATAGGTGATCCGGCGAAATCCTTCAGCTTCACATTGGGTGCAATAAGCACCATCTGACATGTAAAGACCTTCAAGACTAGAGTTAGTCTCAGGATCGAGTAAAGTGATGACCTCTAATTCAAATTCTGTCTGTTCTGTGGTGATCGTCAACTGGCTATCATGTTGACGATAATTTGCCGCCACACCGTTAATCTTCACCGAACTAAGTGAAAGTTGTTCACCATCAAGCACTAAATCATGTTGATGATCGCCATTACGGATCACTTTGCTGACAGCAGTGGCTTTAGTGTTTTTACCATCGAGAATAACGTTCAAATCAATATGGGAAATGGTAAAGGCAGGCTTTGCATAATCTTTTAGGTGTTTTTCTTGAGCTTGATTCATACAGGATCCTTGTCGAACAGTACTGAAGCCAGTTTGATGATATTGGGGTGTAAACTTAAAAAATTGGCATCATTATTAATTATTGTGATTAATAAAAAACGCGCCTTAAGCGCGTTTTTTAACAGTTATCATAAATTACTTTAGGCTTGTTTTAGCCATTTTTTCAGCATCGGCCATATCGAGTGTAATATAAGCAGTTTCATCTAAAAAGGCATCAGGTAACTTACTGTCATCGCTCTTTTCTATGTCATCTAAAGACTTTACCGCAGCCAAACCATCATGGACTCTACGAGCATTTGCCCGGTCTAGAGCGCGCTTATCATCGTCTTCACGAGAGGCCATACGTTCGCTTTCAACAAGCGATATCGTTTTGTCTTTATGATGTTTTTTAAACTCATTAATATCTTGATAAATATAACTGAACTCAACATCTTTACTGATCCGTTCTTTATGCTTCGCATCAAGATTTTGGATCAACATCGGGGTAATATTTCCTAGCGTGCTGTACTGAGCTACTGGAACTTTATCCCATGGTAAGGCATTTTTCTCTTCTGACTCGCCGTATTCACCAGGCGCTAATGCAGTCGGAAAACTCACATCAGGAGTGACGCCTTTTAACTGAGTACTGCCCCCATTAATACGGTAAAATTTAGCTATGGTATATTGCACGTGACCAATCGGTTTTTCATACATGTCATAAATTCGACCTAAACTCTTATGTTGCTGAACGGTTCCTTTACCAAAGGTCGATTCACCCACAATAAGTGCACGGTCATAATCTTGTAAAGCCGCTGCAAAAATCTCTGATGCTGATGCACTATAACGATCAACCATCACAGTTAATGGGCCATTGTATGCACTGACACCATCGTTATCACTATTTTGATTAATACCACCATTGGCATCCCGGATTTGAACCACTGGACCCTTATCAATAAACAAGCCTGTCAGTAATGTTGCTTCCGTTAACGCGCCGCCGCCATTACCACGAAGGTCAATAATAATGCCTTCAACATTGTCTTTTTCAAGTTGAGTAATTTCTTTGGCTACATCTTGAGATAAATTCATATAAAAACCAGGGATCTGGATCACCCCAATTTTACGATCCGCATATTGACCTTCTTTAGGCTCAACCACTTTTGAGGTCGCAGCGCGATCTTCTAAGCGAATTTTATCTCGGGTAATGACCAGTTCAAAAGGCTTAGCATTCGCACCACCTTTTTTCGGTAAAATTTGTAAAACAACTTCACTGCCCTTTGGCCCTTTAATCAGGTCAACAACATCATCTAAACGCCAACCGATAACGTCAACTACATCGCCATCTTTTTGGCCAACACCGACAATTCGATCTTCAGGTGATAACTTTTCACTGTTTGCGGCCGGGCCTCCGGCTACTAAACTTTTGATAACGGTATAGTCATCATCCATTTGTAACACAGCACCAATGCCTTCGAGGCTTAAGTTCATTTCCATTTGGAAACGTTCTGCATTGCGGGGAGATAAATAACTTGTATGAGGTTCAACGCTGCGAGCAAACGCGTTCATCACGGTTTGAAATACGTCTTCACTTTGGGTTTGGCTTAAACGCTTAATGGCATTGTTATAACGCTTCTCGAGCACTTCAACAATGTCAGGCCATTTTTTTCCGGTTAACTTTAGGTTTAACGCATCGTATTTAACCCGCTGACGCCAAAGGTCATTAACTTCGGCTTCATCTTTTGGCCAAGCAGCATCTTTGCGATCAAATTCATACGAATCGCCTGCTTTGGTAAAATCAAATTCTTTATCAAGCAAAGACAAGGCGTAAGAAAAACGTTCATAACGACGCTTTTGCACCACATCGTACATCTTAAATGCTGCGCTAATATTGCCTGACTCGAGCATATTATCAAACAGATTTTGATATTGACTAAAGCTAGCAATGTCTGCCGCAGTCAGCACATTACGGCGATAATCAAGCTGCTCAAGAAAGCGAGAATAGATTTGTTCAGAAAATGCATTATCGAGATTAAAACGGTGATAATGCGAGCGAGTAAACAAAGTTGTTACTCGCTTGCTAGCCACTTTATGCTGTGGCTCTTGTGCTAGTTTAGGTAACTCGCTGATTTGAATCGTTGGTGAAATTGCCCATGCCGAAAAGCCGACAAATAAACAGGCAATTGACGCGGCCAAGGTAAGTTTTCGCATCAACAAGTACTCCTTAAATTTTCTATAATAGTATGTGTTCTGCACGTACTTTGATGGATAAGCCAGTATCTAACTGAACAAGCACATCTTCTTTATTAATATCAGTCACAACACCGGGTACTGGTGTGGCTCCTAATTTAACATTCACACGTTGCTTTTGTTTCAAATCTTCAAGCTTTGCAGGCACAAGTTTAATGACTGGCGCAACTACTGCAGCTGGACGTTCTTTCTTAACCACTGGAGCACGTTTAGGCGCAACTTTCTTAGCAGGCTTTTTAGGCGCTAACGCTTGACGCTTGGCTTTGGCTTTCTCTTGGCTTTCTTTCAGTGTAAGAATAGCATGGTCGATGTGTTCTTGTTCTAACTCAGCACATTCATTACCTTCAAGATCGATACGTTTGGCACCCGCTTTAACGCCTTTCAAGTAGCGCCAGCTGCTTGTGTAACGACGAAGCGCTACACGTAATTGTGTTTTACTGACTTTAGAATCATCAGCTAACCGTTCAGCCAAGTCTTGAAACAAACCAATTTTTAATGGTTTAGTTTCGCCTTCAGCAATAAAGCATAAAGGAAAGGTTTCATATAAATACGCTAAAATTGCGTTGGTGTCGGTCAACTTGTCTGTTGATTCCATTTTTACTTCCACGTTAATAAAGGGACTGATTATGCGGCATTAGATTTGCCATGCAGTCGTTCATCTTTCGTTAAACCTTACTGTTAAGGCTCAACGTACAAAATATCACTATCCGCTCGTTTGCTAAAGTCATAGAAACAAACCTTAACAATTTAACCAAACTTACTGTCAGCTTAATCATCGATCATCAGTAAATCCAGCACAAATGCGTACAGCGGCATATTATAAAGCCCGCGACAGCGAATGCGACCATGATTTAATCAAAATTGTTCGCTATTTAACCAAATAGGCAAGTTTCGAAGCTTTTTACCATATATTCTAAACCAATTTGATCATCTTGATCGAATCGATTCAATAATGGGCTGTCGATATCTAACACTGCCACAACCTCATGGCCGTGTCTAACAGGGATCACTATTTCTGAGTTACTGGCAGAATCACATGCTATATGGCCGTCAAATTGATGCACGTCTGCCACTCGTTGGGTTTTATTTTCCGCTGCAGCAGTGCCACATACACCTTTACCCATAATGATACGGGTACAAGCCACTTTACCTTGAAAAGGCCCTAGTACTAATTGCTCACCACGCTTGATATAAAAACCAGCCCAGTTGAGGTCTGCTAAGTTGTCGTTTAGCAACGCTGAAAAATTTGCCATTGCCGCAATTAAATCATCTTCGCCTTCAAGTAAAGCTTGTGCTTGACGATTTAATGTTTGGTAAAATTCGGTTTTCATTTCCATTCCTTAAGCTGACATTCACTCGAAAACAGAGTGATTAACGCCGCTATTCTAGTGGTGTATTTTTAGCCGCAGTCTTTTTGGTTTTGGCTGTAGGAGCGTTTTTAACCTGTACGATGCCTTTTAGCAAGTTAGAAAGCTCATCTTTATTGTTTGCTAGATAAAATGCCAGTTGTTCGCATTTATTTTCATCAAGTCCGAGGTCCGCCTTAATAAGAAACGGCACCAGGTTATCGGAAATATCAAGCATCTTATCGTAGGCATCAGCCTCTTTCTTCGATATAAATGTCATCTTCTCCACCCCTTCTCTGACCACGACAAATTGGGTTATCACTGCCATGATGTAATCCTCACTGTTTTTATATACAGTGCATAGAATCTCACATAGTTAACTTATGATGCAAGTGTTCTGATTATTCTGATATTATCAAACACAGAAAATTGAGATTGTTGAACAACAGACTCATTTATCTGCCAATATAAGGCAAAGCAGAGAGGCTTAACTCTTCGCTACCCAATAATGTGTTTCACAATGGATTAGACTAATTCTTCATGCATGAATTTGATGATCATGATTCTATAACGTTATGCCAATCATGTGATTTGGCGGTGAGAAAACGAGCCTTGCCCTCTAGTGCTAGAGCGCTTTGTCCTCGTTGTCATACTGCTCTTTATGATTCTCCTTATTGTTCTATTAATGGCATGCTGGCGTTATGCATTGCAGCATTAGTTATCTTTATTCCGGCCAATTTATTACCTGTATTAGAAATTCACTTTCTTGGCAGTGTCCGCACGACAACAGTCATGCATGCCGCGGTGACAGTTTGGTCTGAAGGTTATTGGGTTGTCGGCTTAGCCGTCATGGTTGCGGCTGTTATCGCCCCTGGATTATTAATATTGTCGATTCTGACTCAGGTTGTCGTTGTAAAGCTAAAATTACACAGTTCATTTTGGCAAAGAGCGTACACCACATTGTTAAAAAACCATGGCTTAATATCGCAAATGACCATGTTAGAAATTTATGTGATTAGCTTTTTAGTGTCGGCATTCCAATTATCTGATTTTTCAGATGTGTATTTCGGTATGGGTACCTTCTGTTTTACGATGTTGTTTATCATCATTTTATTTTTACAACGTGAATATAACCTAGAACATATGTGGGGTTATGTTGATGACTAATCTTCCTATTGCACCCCCAGATAAACCGACCTTGCTCCCTACCGAATCGGTTGATGAGTTTAAAGACGCGCCGACCGCGAATACTCCCACGCATTTGCAGGGGAAAAAAATGGGCTTATGTTTATGTCCCGTTTGTCGCAAGGTTAATCTGACGACGAGTAGTCATTGTCGACGCTGTTTTAGCCAGTTAAGTAGTCGAAATTATGCCAGCATTCAGCAAAGTTGGGCTTTACTGGTTACCGCAACAATTTTACTTGTTGTCGCCAATATCTACCCAATAACCCTCCTGACAAATCGGGGAGAGGTTACCCATGACACTATTTTTAGTGGTATTAGCCATCTGGTCAAAACGGGCATGTTCCCGATTGCTATTATTGTGTTTACTGCCAGTATATTAGTGCCTTGGCTAAAAATTATTGGTTTGGCCACCTATTTAACGGCTATCAGCTTTAACCTTCCAGTATCAAAAAGAAAATTGATGGTGGGTTTTCATATCATTGAATGGATTGGCCGTTGGTCAATGCTTGATTTATTCGTGATTTCATTAACAGTTGCCCTAGTCAATATGGGGCAACTATTAGACGCAAAACCTGCACCTGCCGCTACCGCGTTTGCGTTAGTAATCTTACTGACTCAACTCGCGGCAAGAGTGTTAGATACTCGTTTACTCTGGGACCGCTTGGAACACACTAATGACACAAATTGAATCGCCTAAAGTTGTGAAGAAAAAATTATTCTCGCCAATATGGTTATTGCCTGTTGTCGCCTTAATATTAGGTGCTTGGTTAGGAGTAAAAAGCATTAATGAGTCCGGCATTGACGTTTTGATCCACTTCCCCAGTGCCGCCGGGATCGATATTGGTAAAACCTTGGTAAAATACCAAGGTTTGTCGGTAGGTAAAGTCACCGACATTGGTATTGATGATGATCTCAGAGGGGTTAACGTCAAAGTGGTAATGGATTATCGCGCCGATCCATTTTTAAACAAAAATACTCTTTTTTGGTTAGTCAAACCCAAAGCGAGTATTACTGGAGTCGAAGGATTAGACACCTTATTTTCAGGCAATTATATTGCCATTCAGCCAGGAGATGGGCGCTCTGCAACCGAATTCGAAGCTGAGCGAGAAGCGCCAGCAATCCTCCCCGGCATTGAAGGGCTCATGATCGAGCTAAAATCACCTCGACTGGGATCTATTGATGTTGGCTCGCCAGTATTTTTCCGTCAAGCGCCTGTCGGCAGTGTGGTCAGCTACCGTCTACACGGCAACAAGCAAATTATTATCAGCGCATTTGTTCAAGAGCAATATGCTCATTTAGTCAATAAAGATTCCCACTTTTGGAATGTCTCGGGGTTAAAGATTGATGCCTCATTAGCTGGCATCAAAGTCAGTACCGAAAGTATTGCGTCAATTTTAGCAGGCGGAATTAGTTTTGATAGTGGCACTGATACCGAAAAAGCGGTAAATGGCGATGAATATACCCTGTATGAAGATCAACAAACGGCTCTCGGTGGAATTGATTTTAGCCTAACTGCGGCAAATGGTGAGGATGTCAGCGAAGGGACAGCTATCATCTACCGTGGTATTGCTATTGGTCAAATTGAGAAAAAATCCTTAACGCCAACCGGGGTTCAATTCATTGCTCGAGTTAACTACCAGTACAAAGCGTTAATTGCCAAAGATAGTCAGTTTTGGTTAAGTGGTCCCGAAATATCATTAAAAGGTGTCAAACACGTCAGTCGACTCGTTACAGGAAGTGTGATTAATGTTTTGCCTGGTAGCCAGGCATCAACTGAGGCGATGCAATTTGAACTGGCTTCAGGTGCACCAGACTTACTCAGTGAAGACAAAATTGAGCTAACTGTCGTTGCCAATACCCATACTGGTGTCAGTAATGGTGCACAAGTGCGTTATAAACAATTACCTATTGGCCAAATTCTCAGTACTAACATAAGCCAAGATTTTTCAACTGTTGAGTATCATATTGAAATTCTACCTGAATTTAAAAATTTACTCACGAAGGGAAGTTTCTTTGTGCCTGAAAGTGCATTATCCATAAATGCTTCATTAGAAGGCATAAGTGTTAAGACTCGAGATGTAACCACTATGCTTGAAGGGGCTATTAGCTTAATTCCAGGTAATAACAGCGCCCTACTTGCGGTCAATAGTAAATTGAAACTGCATGAATCAATTGAGTCAGCCAAGGCATTATATGCTCAGCAGCAAATGACCCATTTAACCTTGACCAGTATTGATGGGGCAGATTTAGCTGAAGGATCACCTATTTATTATAAAAAAATGCAAATCGGCTCGGTAAGTAAAATTAACTGGTTAGCAAACACAGATAAATTTAACATCGATATTAATATCGACAATAAATTTGCTCCACTAATAAAACCCAATACAGTGTTTTGGCGCAACGATGCTGTCGCCATCAATGCCAGTCTCGCGGGCGTTGATATTAATGTCGCCCCACTTAAAGGCGCTATTAACGGCAGTATTACTCTTGGCCACATAGATGACATAGCTGATATTCAACACAGTGAGCCGAATCTGCGCTTGTATGACAAAAAATCATATGCGCTTATGCAGGCTAAGGTCATTAATCTCACCTTACCCGTCAGTGCAAACATCACTGCCAATGCCGCCATTCGTTTCCAAGGTCATCAAATTGGTGAGGTGACACACGTTAAGCTAAACCAAGATTTAAACACGCTTAGTGCAACAGCGTATTTGTTTGGCCAATATGCACATCACTTCAGCACCAATGACAGTGAATACTTCATTATTGATGCACAGATTTCTTTAGCTGGGATTAATGCACTAGATGCATTATTAACGGGGCCGTATATTGGGGTTATCCCTGGCAAGAGTCTGGAATTAGTTGATACGTTTGTCGCCTTAGCGCACGCTAGTTTTGCAGCCAATGTGCCCAAAGATGCTGTAGTATTCCAATTAGTTGATGATCAACTGGGTTCCATTAAAGTGGGGACGCCATTATTTTTTCGCGGCATTAACGTCGGCCAAATTGATGGTTATCAGCTAGATGATTCAGGTATTGAAATAACGCTGTTTGCCCATGTCAATGCTGAATATGCTCATTTAATTAACCAAAGCAGCCAGTTTTGGGATGCTTCAGGGATTAAGTTAGATGTCGGATTATTTTCAGGCGCGAAGTTAGAAACGGGATCATTAGAGACCATACTTGCCGGCGGAATAGCATTTGCTACACGTGATGCAACCTCAGACAGTAATAGTATCGATGCCACAAGCCGTTTCCCATTACATGCAAATTCGCAAGATGAATGGACACAATGGCGACCTACACAAGCTAAATAAATTCACTCGGGATAATAAACGCTTATCAAACAGCCTTTTCTCCGTTGAGGTTAAATAACGATTCAAACACAAAAAGGCCGATAAATTTATCGGCCTTTTTTATCACTGTCCCGTACTAAAATACATTTACACTTTTTATTATTAACCATAAAACCAATAACACACGCCTATGGCTGCAGTAATACCGGCAATATCAGCAGTTAAACCACATGCCAACGCATGACGGCCATTACGGATCCCGACAGAACCAAAGTAAACGGCCAACACATAAAAAGTCGTTTCGGTACTGCCTTGCAAGATTGCGGCTAATCGGCCAGCAAATGAGTCAACACCATGGTGACTCATGGTTTCTAGCATCATAGCCCGCGCGCCTGAACCACTAAAGGGTTTCATCAATGCCGTTGGCATCGCATCAATAAAGCGCGTATCGGCTCCCAATGCGCTAACGACGCTAGCTAAGAGCTGCAAAGCATAATCTAATGCGCCAGAAGCCCTCAGAAAACCAATCGCTAATAACATCGCCAACAAATAAGGAATAAGCTGGATTGCTTGACTGAACCCCTGCTTTGCACCGTCGACAAACTCTTCATACACAGCAATTTTGCGATAACCGGCGACTAAAATAAAACTTAGAATGAGCAATAGCAATATGCCGTTGCCCAAAATCATAGACACTTGGCCTATTGCATCGGCCGATAATGTCACTAAATAAGCCATACCTGCCATGAACACACTCATAATGATGGCAGCATAAGCCAAAATAACACTATTGAATAACGAGATACGTTGCACCAAAGCCACAACCAGCAGCCCCACAACGGTCGAGACACTTGTGGCCAACAAGATAGGCAAAAAGATATCAGCAGGATTAGCAGCACCTTGTTGCGCGCGATAGAGAAACACTGTCACTGGGACTAACGTTACCGAGGAGGTATTTAACACTAAAAATAAAATTTGGGCATTGGTTGCAACCGCTTTGACCGGGTTAAGCGTTTGCAGATCATGCATTGCTTTTAAGCCTAAGGGGGTTGCGGCATTATCTAACCCCAGCATATTCGCAGTCAGATTCATGCTAATACTCCCATACGCCACATGGCCACGAGGAACCTCAGGCATCAACTTGGAGAGTAAAGGCTCGAATATACGGGCAAACAAACCCACTACACCGGCCTTTTCACCCACCTGCATAAGGCCCATCCATAACGCTAGCACACCAATCAAGCCAATTGAGATGTCTGCCGCTAATTTGGCACTGGCAAACAAAGCAGTAACCGACTCGCTTAATACATTGACGTTGCCATTTACCAATTGGATCACGATAGACAACGCGGCAATGATAAAAAATACTAACCACACTCTATTTAACACATATATCTCCATAACCCAGTCGGTTTTAATAACCTCAATATACAGTAATCATTGCCGATCAGGGCGTACAATTCCGTGATATGATCGACCCAATCACTGCAAAAATAATTTATCGTTTATTATTATGGCCCAATTAAATACAAACTTTATCAAGCACATTGAGAAAGAGTTACCCGCCCACTTATCTTTAGAAGAGTTTATCGCTTATTGTGATAAACCGCTTCGTCAATCCATTCGGGTTAATACACTAAAAATAAGTACCGTCGCGTTTATCAACATCATGACGCAAGCAGGCTGGCAACTCTCACCGATACCTTGGTGTGAGGACGGATTTTGGATTGAAGGCAAAGATGACATTCAGCTAGGCAATGCCATCGAACATATTCAAGGGCTGTTTTACATCCAGGAAGCCAGCTCTATGCTGCCGCCAACTGCACTCTTTTCAAATGATACCGCACCTGAAATTGTCTTAGACCTTGCTTCAGCTCCTGGCTCTAAAACCACTCAAATAGCAGCCTTAATGAATAACCGTGGCTTATTAGTTGCTAATGAATACTCCGCCAGTCGAGTGAAAGTATTGCATGCCAACGTGCTACGAATGGGCGCAAGCCATACTGCCCTGACCCATTTTGATGGCAGAGTATTTGGTGAGTATTTATTTGAATCGTTTGATACTATTTTATTGGATGCTCCTTGCGGCGGCGAAGGAACGGTTCGTAAAGATCCATTGGCATTAAAACATTGGGATATTGATGATGTTACTGCGATTGGCGAAACCCAAAAAGATCTTATCGAATCTGCATTTTTGGCATTAAAACCTGGTGGGACCTTAGTCTATTCTACTTGCACCCTAAGCCAGTTAGAAAACCAACATATCTGTCTACACTTAAAACAAATATATCCTGATGCGGTTGAATTTATCTCATTGACAGATTTATTTGATGGCGCAGACCAAGCGTGCACTAAAGAAGGTTTTCTACATGTTTGGCCACAAATTTACGACAGTGAAGGTTTTTTTGTCGCCAAAATCCGCAAAATAGCCTCAGTCGAGCGAGTAGAAAAACAGCCAAAATTACAAAAAAACTTTCCATTTACTCCCGTAAACGAAAAGCAAAAAACGGAGTTAATACAATATTTTCAAAACAACTTCTGTCTCGAGTTACCTAGTGATGACGTGATCATGGTACGTGATGATGAATATTGGTTATTTCCAGCCCAATTTATACCGTTTATTGGCAAAATGCGCTTTCAACGTATTGGCATTAAGCTCGCTGATGCAATGAAAAAAGGCTACAAAGCAAAACATGAAGCCGTTATTGCTTTATCAGCAGCAGCACATAACCCAACAAAAACTATGGAATTGAGTGCCGCGCAAGCACAAGATTATTTAATGGGTCGTGATATTGCCATAACTACTTTTGATGAATCGGTACAGCAACATTTAGCCATAATGCCACGAGGTGAAATGTTAGTGAGTTATCACAAGGTCGTACTTGGGGTCGTAAAACACTTAGGCCATAGGCTGAAAAACAATTTACCGCGTGAATTAGTCCGCGACAAGGTTAACGTAAGTCTATGACACACTAATTAACCTCATATATGGTCTCCTCCCGTATTGCAAGGTATAACTCATCGATAACAGGGACAGGATTGCTGTCATATATACGGTCTTTTAATGAAGCTATTGGCTTCTGACCTCGATGTATTACGCGCATATCGTCCTTATCAGCTCGTCGGGCTTTTCGCTCTTTGAGGTTATCAGGTTTTCAATATGCAGGTTTTACCTGTTATGTCATCGTTTTGCTCTACCCACGCAATTCTTTGAAGAGCGGTTTACTTATTCTGCTGAATAATCTTCTCCTGAGACGGTAATAGCCCAAGCCATTCTCGCCATTTTGTTGGCATAAGCAACGCAGGCTCGGTTATGCCCCCGAGTTTGAACAAGCCGGTTTATCCATTGACTTAATTTATCCTTTTTCGTTCCAGCTCTTGATACCACAGCCTTTGCTCCTTGGATTAACAGACACCGTAAGTAACTATTCCCTCGCTTACTTATGCCTAGCAACGTCTCTTTACCCCCACTACTGTGCTGGCGGGGAACGATACCTAAGGAAGCAGAAACATCCCTGCCTCGTCGATAGTGACTGCCATTACCCACTTCATTAAAATAAGCACTCGATACCATAGGGCCAAATCCTGGTATGGTTTGAACTCGCTGACAAATATCATTGCGCTTTACTGCTTCAACAATCAATTGGCTATAGGCTTCGATACACGTATCTAATGCAGTTAATTGGCTTTGTAGCTGCCTAAGTATGGCTTTAAACGCCCCTGATAATGGCGAGGCCTCATCATCTAGCATGAGAGGGATACTTTTACGTATATTGTTTACACCTTGGGTTAACGCAATACCGTATTCAGCGATTAATCCTCTTATTTGGTTGCATAATGCCGTTCTTTGCCTAACCGCCAACTCGCGTGCTTTATGCTGTGCTTGATTATCTTGTTGCTCTATCGACTTTATTCCCACACTTTTAATATGTGGCTGGTTAGCCGCGACAGCAATGGCTAAGGCGTCGTTATAGTCATTTTTGTTGCCAATTAAAAAGGCTTTTACATGTTGAGGTGGAATAAGTTTTACCTGGTGCCCACACTGTTGTATTTCTCTTGCCCAATAATGAGACGTTGCACAGGCTTCTAAAGCAACTAAACAGGATGGGTGTGTTTGAAAGAAAGCTAATACTTGCGCTCTTGTTAACATTTTCTTGTTAATTAACCGACCCTGCTTATTACAGCAAACAACATGAAAAAATCTTTTTGCAATATCAAGCCCTATTGTTGTAATCTTCATTTTGGTCTCCTCCCATTTTGATTGTGTGTAACAACTTCAATCATGGCACATCGATGCCGTATTGGGAGGAGACCATCACATCAGCTAGGGTTAATAAAGCATTTACAATCAAAATCTTGCGATAAAAAACAGACCAAAACCAACATTGTTGATTAATTTTTATGCAAAACTCAATAAGTCTGACTATAGTTAATTAATGATTTATTCAGTCTTTGGCATCTTAAGCACTCTTATGATGCCTCAGCAGTAGCGCAAGGCTCTTAATCGAGCCCTTTCCCTAGGCCCAAAACAACTGGATAGTTTTGGGCCATTTTTTTATCTATTTTTTAATCAATAGATCACATCAATAAACAAAAATACATCAGTATAGTTATGTGTTTTTATACCCATATGATGAATGACGCGATGTCATTGGGGCGCTTAAGCTATTAAGTTCAAACAAGTTGTTGAAATAATGATCTTCCCTTAACAAAGATCAAGCGACTAAGATATGACATACTTGAATGGCTCATTAAAGGCAAGTTTCAACCCTATCTAACGGCTTAGGTCGTGTTGAAGTACGACTGCATGGTCTATTTTGTTGCAAACAAAATAGACCATTGTCTCCTGCCATGGAGGTCAGATGCTGGAGGTAGAGCAACGCAAGCGCCATTGCCGACCTCGGAGCGGATGCAACAAAAACGATGCCTATAATGAGGTTATTGCTCACAAAGCGCAGAATACTCATCGAGTAACCAGTGAATGAGTTAATGAGTGAACGACTCGAATTAGCGTCCGATTAACTTAGCGGCATCTTTAAATAAGTTAAAAAAGTTATCTGTGGTGTACTGAGCTAATTCATCAAACTTTTCACCGCGTAATTGTGCAACAAACTCTGCCACATCACGAACATAAGCCGGTTGATTCTCTCGGCCACGATGTGGCACTGGCGCTAAATAAGGTGAATCGGTTTCTACCAGTAATCTGTCTTTAGGCACTTGGCGAATAACACTGCGAAGCTCACCAGCATTTTTAAAGGTCACAATACCTGAAACAGAAATATAAAAGCCCAAATCAATCGCCGCTTTAGCCATTTCCCAGTTTTCAGTGAAGCAATGTAGCACGCCACCTACTTTGTCGGCGTGGCCTGCTTTTAGCATATTAATGGTATCTTCACGGGCATCACGTGTATGGACAATTAACGGCTTACCCACCTCTACGGCTAGGGCAATTTGTTGTTCGAAACACTGTTGCTGCAACGTTTTTGTGTCATTTGCATAGAAATAATCCAAACCAGTCTCACCAATGGCAACCACTCTAGGATCTTCTGCAAAACGTTTAATGTCTTCAATATTCAAGCCTTCTTGCACATCTAGAGGATGTACGCCAGAAGATAAAAATACATTATCAAAGGCAGACATTTTGTCTCGCATGGCTTCAAAGCCTTGCTGACGGACGTTGACGCACAATAGATAGTCAACGCCTTGGGCTTTGGCATTGTCCATAATGGATTGTAAACTGGCTGAGTCGGGGGCCGCTTTTAAGCGATCAAGGTGACAATGGGAATCAATTAGCATGGGAATTCTTTCGCAAATAAAACTAATACGCAAGAATACCTAGCTACATAGTGCAGGTCAAATCACCAGAGGCAAGTTCGCTCGATAATAATTTTTCAATATGATGTTTATGACTTTCAACATCTGTTTTAATTTTAACCCCAATACCCGCAGGTCGTCCGCCTGATGCGCCTAATGGATTAATCCATACCACAGAGCCTTTAAATTCGTTTATTTGGGTTGCATTAGGTAATCGATACGCAATAGTAAGCTCTTGGCCTAAGAAATGACTTTCTGTAGTCGCAATGAATAAACCTGCAGGCTTAATAAAAGGCATGTAAGCACGATAAAGTTTGTGTAATGTATCGTAGTTAACAACAAGATCGACCATAAATAATTATTTTATTTCCATAAATAGGATAAAAGTCAGTGTAACAAAACGTCTTTAATTGGTTAGCTGCCTAAATGCGAGTACATATTGCTGACACAGGGCTTGAGTGTTGACACTCGGCATAGTCTCAAGCTTGTGACACATATTCATCACTCTTCCGGCTAGCTCAATCAGTTTGGCTTGAACAAGCGGATTTAACGACTGAGAACCCGCAGGATCATTTTTTACGCTACTACTTTTTAACACATATTGGCGTAAGTACAAATACAAAACATTAAGTGCATCAACAATCTGTTGCTCAGACACCTTCAATAGACTATTGCTTAGATGACCCGTTTTCAAACTTTGAGCCCAATCTTGGCGAAATGTCAGCAGTTGTTGATAATGCTGACTGGTTAAACTGTTTGCCAGCGCCAGAGGTCCACCAACGACACTAAGACACCATGTAACATCATGGGTTTTTCCCTCAGCATTGGCAGCGGGTAACAACTGCTGTGCAGCTAGCCACTGGTGGATCTCATGCTTAGTGGGTTCAACAAAATTGAGCGTTTGGCAACGACTCGTAATGGTCGCTAATAGCTGGGCTGATGTATTCGTTTGGAGAATGAGCACAACATCATCGCCGGGTTCTTCAAGGGTTTTCAGTAGTGCATTGGCTGCTGCTAAATTTAATCGCTCGGCATTGACAATTATCGCGACGCGCGCACCACCTTGCTGGGCCGTTTGGGTTAACGCTTGGCATAACTGACGAATTTGATCGACTTTAATTTGAGTGCCATCAGGCTCTATAACATATAAATCAGGATGGTTACCTGCAGCCAGTAGCAAACAACTTTTACATTGGCCACAAGCGCCAACGGGCGTGAGTTGTTGGCAAAGTACTGTTTGCGCACAAGCCTTAGCGAGCTTATCGCCCCCTAAAGCTTTATCTATTTTGAACAAATGAGCATGACTGCTTCTACCACGGTAATGCTGATCAACAAAACGTTGATGCGACTCGGCTAACCAAGGTAATTGGTCAATGTGATAATCACTCATGTCGCCACATTATCCTTATCGATATTAATCACTGTTCAGCCATAAGCGCCGGCAAATAGTGCTGTAATTGTAAACGAATATCATCATGAACCCGCTCCATTGATTGACTGGCATCAATCACTACTATGCTGTCATCGTCATGGGCTAGTTGTAAATAAGTTCGCCTTGCTCGCTCAAAAAAATCAATAGCTTGTTGTTCAATTCTATCAAGCTTGCCACGACTCGCTGCACGGCTTAATCCAAGTGTAGGGTCAATGTCTAAATATAGAGTGAGATCAGGTTTAAAACCACGTAAACACGCATCACTCACCGCTTTTACTAAGGGCATCAAACCTCGTCCACCACCTTGATAAGCTAATGAAGAGAGATTGTGTCGGTCACCGAGCACCCATTCGCCTGCAGACAAAGCCGGTTTGATCACATTGGCAATTAGCTGCGTTCTGGCAGCATAAATGAGCAAACATTCCGCTTCGTCACACAGTGGATCGGTTTCATCGACAATTTTGACTAAATCGCGCATTTTTTCTGCCAGTGGAGTGCCACCCGGCTCACGAGTGCACACAGGGGCCTGACCAATATGCTGGCTAATAATATCGTTGACTAGGGCTATTGCGCTAGATTTACCTGCCCCTTCTAATCCTTCAATGACAATAAACTTGCCTTGGTATTGACTCATTTTCTGTTTCTCTGAAATTCGTTTACGGCGTTATTATGCGCTCTCAGCGTTGATGAAAACACATGACTGCCATCATTGCGTGACACAAAATACAAGTAATTTACTTTAGCTGGACTTGCTGCTGCAAATAATGATGCCCGACTAGGGGCCGCAATAGGCGTTGGCGGCAACCCATCAATTTTATAAGTGTTAAATGCGGTAGTTTCACGTAAATCTTTACGAGTGATATTGCCTTTATAACGTTCACCCATACCATAAATCACCGTGGGATCAGTTTGTAGGCGCATGCCTTTTTTAAGTCGATTATTAAATACTGCAGACACCCAATCGCGCTCTTCAGGGTTGCCAGTTTCTTTTTCAATAATAGAAGCAATAATCAGCAATTCATACGGCGATGATAAGGCTAAATCAGGATCACGCCCTTCCCATGCTTGCGCTAAGCTTTCCTGCATCATGGTGTAACTGCGATTTAAAATTGTCTGTAAACTATCATCAGCATGATAATGGAATGTTTCGGGATAAAATTTACCCTCGGGCAAACCAGAAGTATCACCATGGTTCAATAAGACTTGATTAAAGGCATCGGTCTCTTGTGCTAAATGCTCAGTGGTGGCCAGTGTTTGTTGCCACTCAGCAATGGTTTTACCTTCGATTAGCGTTAGGCTGAAAACCACTTGTTGGCCTAAATATAAGCGTCTTAATAACGCTTCCAACGTATCGCCGGGGATCATTTGGTATAATCCCGTCTTAATATTGGCGAGTTTAGGTTCAAGTTTAACCAGGTATTTGACTTTCCAGCTATCAATAATCAATGATTGTTGCTCAAGCTGTTGCGCAAGCTTAATCACAGTGGTACCCGGTTCTACCGTCAATGTTTGAATTTCGGTTAACTGTAATGGCTGCTTTTGATAAGTAATTAAGCCGGATATGAGCCAATATCCACCGAGGCAAAACACGACAAAGAAAGGGATAACACTCGCTAATATAAAAATTTTTAACGTTTTAATCATGATGATAAATTCACACTCAGAACGTGCCTGAATCGCGATGTCTGCGTCCAAGGGCTAAATTGAAAATCGTCAATGGCAGATACATCAATAACGCCAAATAAACTGTTCGTTATCAATACATTGTCAGCGGCTTGAATATCACTAAGCTTAAGTTGCGTTGCCATGACTGCTATTCCATGGCAAAGCAAAGTATCAATCAGTATTTCTCGCATCACTCCGCTTACGCCTGCATGGGTTATTGCTGGGGTAAATATCTGATCATTTTTGACGATAAAAATATTGGCAACAGATGACTCTATCACATTACAATCACAGTCAAACACTAACCAATCTTGGTGTGTGCTAGGTAGAGGTTGAGACTTTATGAGCACCTGTTCCAATCGGTTAAGGTGTTTCATTCCCGCTAAAAGTGGTTGCCTGCCAAGATGAATGGGTGATGATGCTAGCGTAATACCGCTTTGCTGCCAATGATGGTAATGATCAGGAATGGCATGAACTGACACGACTTCAGTCACATTGGCTCTCAAAGGTGCTTGATAGCCACGTCCACCCACTCCGCGCGTCAATATTAACTTGATGCAATGTTGAGGATATTGCTGAGCGAGTTGGGTCAGCTGTTGGATGAGTAAGTCGCTGACACACCACTCAATACCTAAACGCTCACAGCTTTGTTGCAAACGAGACAAGTGCTCGTCAAGAAATAAAATTCCTGCAGGCATATCAGCCGACGCGGTACGCATAGACGCAAACACACCATCGCCATAAGCTACACCACGATCAAATGGATTGATCGTGCCGTCTTCAACGTGATTAACCCAAACCAGCGCCATTATGTATCCTGGCTGATCCGGCTGGCTACGGCTTCTTGCTGATCTTTATATTTGGCACTCTTACGTGTGTTATAAGGGCGAGCAACCGCTGAACTTAAGCGTTCAAAATTGAGCGCTCCTATCGTCATCCCAGGACGAAGCGCCAACGGTAATTTACCACTGTTAAAGAATTCTAAGACTATTTTGCCTTGCCAACCGGGATCAATACGATGCGCAGTCGCATGCACCATCAAGCCTAAGCGCGCAAGTGAAGAGCGACCATCTAACCAACCCACAATATCTGCTGGTAATGTTACACTTTCATAGGTTACCGCTAAGGCTAATTGACCAGGATGAAGGAAAAAGGCCTCATTCTCGGCAATTTCAATTTTGTCGCTCATAACCCGATCAAGTGCTATTTGCATTTCTGCACTTGGGCCACTTAAATCAATATAAGGTGCGGTATGGTCTTTAAATACCCGAAATTGGCTGCCTAAACGCACATCCACACTCACCCCCGAAATCGCTTCCACACCAGGACGCGGATCGATGCTAATGGTGCCATTATCTAAACATTGCTCAATTTCAATATCGGTTAAACGCATACTGCACTCTCTCCTAGATAAGGCTATTTAGCCAATAAATGCTGAATTCTAGCTTTTAAAATATCAGTTGCGATACGATTTTTACCACCCCGTGGAACGATAATATCGGCATATTGCTTTGACGGCTCAATGAATTGCAAAAACATTGGCCGCACAGTGCGTTTGTACTGTGAAATAACCGTTTCCATTGTTCTACCACGTTCAGCAACATCACGGGTTAACCGACGTAAAAAACAAATGTCCAATGGCGTATCCATAAACACACTGGCATCGATTAACTCACGTAATTTAGGAGCGGTTAATAATAGAATGCCTTCTACGATAATCACTCTTTTAGGCTGCATGGTGAGCGTCTCGCTGGTACGAGTATGCTCAGTATAGCTATAACAAGGAATACTTACTGCTTCACCCTGTTTTAGCTGAGTTAAGTGAGTCGCTAACAACTGATGATCTAACGCTTTGGGGTGATCGTAATTGGTTTTGACACGATCTTCCATCGTCAAATGACTTTGGTCATGATAATAGGCATCTTCGTTGATCACACCAATCTGATTGGTTCCTAAATCACGGCACAATTCTTCAAAAATTGTTTTAGCAATTAAACTTTTACCTGAAGCCGACGCACCGGCAATCGCAATAATGACACACTGCTGAGAATTCATCTCTTACCTTATTCGTCTTCTGATATGCTAATGTTTACGACTGATTGTACTTGTTGAAGCGCTAATTCAGCTCCAAGCTTACGAGCAATTTCGCGATATATCCCAGACACTTCACTTTCTGGTTCGCTCATCACACTCGGTGTACCATTATCCATGGCTTCACGAATATTGATGTGTAATGGCAGTGAGCCCAATAGTGGCACGTTATAACGCTCAGCTATTTGACTGCCACCATGAGTGCCAAAGGGGTGTTCTTTATGACCACATTCAGGGCAAAGATGAAAACTCATGTTTTCAACAATTCCCAATACAGGAATATTAACTTTATTAAACATGGTAATGCCTTTTTTGGCATCCGCTAAAGCAATATCTTGTGGCGTCGTCACAATGACAGCACCGCTCACTGGCACTTTTTGCGATAGCGTTAATTGAATGTCACCGGTTCCAGGCGGCATATCGATGATTAAATAATCCAGTTCAGGCCATTGTGTTTCATTTAACAGTTGCGCTAGCGCCCCTGCCGCCATTGGACCACGCCATACTGCAGCTTCATCACCACTAAGCATAAAACCGATTGATTGAGCAGAAATGCCATGCACCAACGCCGGGGTCATATGTATGCCATCTGGCGATTCTGGACGAAAATTAGGGATACCCAACATCAGTGGGATAGACGGGCCATAAATATCGGCATCTAAAATGCCCACTTCGGCGCCTTCAGCTTTTAAGGCTAATGCGAGATTAACTGCGGTGGTTGATTTACCCACACCGCCTTTACCAGAAGCTACCGCAATCACTTGCTTTACATTAGGAAGCGGAGGAATAGCAGGGAGTGCTGAATATACCCGCGGCTGAAAATCGATTTCACATTCCACTTCATCAATCGCATCAAGTACAGCTAATTTATTAGTCACAGCCATCACGATGTCGCGGTATTGTGTCATACACGGGTAAGGATAAACTAAGCCCAATTGTAGGCGTTTTCCTTCTATAGACAATGCTGTCACACACCCTGCACTGACTAAGCCTTTGTGTAAATAAGGATCTTCAAATGCTTCTAAAATATCCAACACTGGTGACAATAATTCATCACTTAATTGATAATTTGTATGCGTATTGACCAAAACGGCGACTCCGAACGAGAAATTTGTACAAGTGTATCAGAACTTGGTAAAAAAATAGCGACTAATAAGCTTTTTTACGTCATGTTTTGCTGAAAAAAGTCTGCTAATCAGTTAGTATCAGGCAATATTATTGGTGTAATTTGATATCGAGACAAAATGACAAAATCGCAGCGTAAAATACTGGTCACAAGTGCCCTCCCTTATGCCAATGGCCCAATCCATCTAGGCCACATGCTTGAATATATCCAAACGGATATTTGGTCACGTTTTCAAAAATTACGTGGTCATGAATGCTATTACATTTGTGCCGACGATGCTCATGGCACACCTATTATGCTGAAATCACAGCAAATGGGGATTACACCAGAAGAAATGATTGCTCAAGTTCAAAAAGAGCATCAACAAGATTTCGCCGATTTCAACATTCAATTTGATAATTTCCACACGACTCACAGTGACGAAAATCGTGCCCTAGCCAGTGAGATTTATCTAAAATTACGCGACAGCGGTTACATCAAAACCAAAACTATTTCACAATTATTTGACCCTGAAAAGTTAATGTTCTTACCAGACCGTTTTGTCAAAGGCACCTGCCCTAAATGTAAGTCTGAAGATCAATACGGTGATAACTGTGAAAACTGCGGTGCGACATATAACACCACTGATTTGATCAATCCAAAATCAGCCGTGTCGGGTGCAACGCCCATTATGAAAGACAGCGAACATTTCTTTTTTGACCTGCCTGCATTTGAAGGCATGCTAAAAGAATGGATCCATTCGGGTTCATTGCAACAAGAAATGGCGAATAAACTTAACGAATGGTTTGAGCAAGGCCTAAAGCAATGGGATATTTCACGTGATGCGCCCTACTTTGGTTTTGAAATCCCAGACGCACCCGGTAAATTTTTCTATGTCTGGTTAGACGCTCCCATTGGTTACATGAGTTCGTTTAAAAACTTATGTAACAAGCGTGATGATGTAAATTTTGACGATTTTTGGAGCCTAGACTCAAGCGCCGAGGTGTATCACTTTATCGGTAAAGACATTGTTTATTTCCACAGTTTATTCTGGCCTGCAATGTTAGAAGGTGCTGGGTTCCGTAAACCCACCAGTGTTTATGCTCACGGTTACGTCACGGTCAACGGTTCAAAAATGTCTAAATCAAAAGGCACGTTTATTAAAGCGCGTACCTATTTAGACAATTTAGATCCTGAATACCTGCGTTATTACTACGCCGCTAAATTAACTAGCCGTATTGATGATTTGGATTTGAATTTAGAAGACTTTGCCCAGCGAGTTAACTCAGATTTAGTCGGCAAATTGGTTAACCTAGCCTCACGCACGGCCGGTTTTATCGGTAAACGTTTTGAAGGCAAATTAGCCAAGGTTGCAGACAGCAGCTTAAGCGACATATTTTTAGCCAAAAGCGAAACCATTGCTCAATGCTATGAAAACCGTGAATTTGGTAAAGCGATGCGCGAAATCATGGCCTTGGCCGATATGGCTAATGCCTACGTTGCTGATGCGGCGCCTTGGCAATTAGTCAAGCTAGAAGATAAACAAGCAGAAGCCCATCAGGTATGCAGCAATGCATTAAACCTGTTCAGAATTTTGGTTACCTACCTTAAGCCTGTATTGCCTAAACTGGCCGGAAATGTTGAAGACTTTTTACAGTTAACCTTAACATGGGATAATTTAGGCCAAGATCTAGCGGGTCATGAAATCGCGCCATTTAAACCCTTAATGCAGCGTATTGAACCTAAGAGCATTGAAGCTATCATCGATGAGTCTAAAGAAAACTTGCAAGCAACCAATACCGACGCGCCTAAAACAGACGCGCCTAAGCAAGCGGTTAATCAATTAGAACTCGATCCTATTAGCCCAGAAATTAGCTTTGATGATTTCGCTAAAATCGATTTACGTATTGCGCGGATCAGCAAAGCGGAACATATCGAGAAAGCCAATAAGTTACTCCGACTTGAATTAGACTTAGGCGGTGAAACTAAGCAAGTATTTGCCGGTATTAAGTCGGCTTATGCACCTGAAGACTTAGTCGGTAAACTGACCGTGATGGTGGCGAACCTTGCGCCGCGCACGATGAAGTTTGGTGACTCTGAAGCCATGGTGTTAGCTGCAGGTCCTGGTGGTAAAGATTTGTTTATTCTAGAACCCCATGAAGGCGCACAGCCGGGGATGCGAGTGAAGTAGCACTCAACTAGCCAAACAAAAAAAGACCGCTTTGGCGGTCTTTTTTGTTTGGCTTGATAGTTCATTTGTTATGTTTATTGTATTCACTACTAGAGGTTGATTCGGTCTCTGATTTATAAGCCTCATTCGCTGTTTGCACTTCAAAATCTTCTGCCATTGCCTGCTTTAATCGTTCTTCGTATCGCATAAACAGGTTTAAAAAGTCATTGCTGAACCGCTCACCCTCTGATTCCGTTAACCATTGTGCATATAGACGTTTAGATGCTTCTTTTTCAACCCGTTTATACGTCGACTTTCGCTTACTGACAAAATCGTCAGAATAGCCCAATAAGCGCAATGACGCCGCGCCCACTTCAAGTGCAGAATGATGGGTTTCTGACTCAACAATATCGGCGCCCGCTTCTTTTAATAAATGCCCGTGGCCGCGATCGAATGCCCTCGCAACGATGTTAAGTTTGGGGTAGGTATGATGTAAATATTTCACTAACGCAACACTGCTTTCACGATTATCGATGGCGACAACAAACAAGGAAGCCTGGGCAATACCCGCTGTTGTTAATAAAGCTGGACGGGTAGCATCGCCATAATAGGCTTTAGTATTGATTTTTCTAATCGAGTCAACTTGTGAGGCTTGATGGTCAAGCACCACCGTTTTAATGCCATTGGAAATCAATAATCGATTAACAACTTGGCCAAAACGACCAATACCAGCAATCACCACACAGCCAACCTCGTCAATATTATCTTGGGCGCGTTGATTGGTTTTTTTCTGAAAACGAGGAAAGATCACCTTTTCGAACAAAATGAACAACCCTGGGGTTAAAAACATCGATAACGCGACCACTATCGACAAGGTTTGTGCCAGCTCTGCAGGCAACACATGCTGTTGCACGCTGAAACTTAATAATACAAAGCCAAACTCACCCGCTTGAGCAAGACTTAAGGCAAATAACCAACGATCGCTGCCTTTAATTCGAAAAATTAATGCCAATAAATAAAGTACAATCCCTTTAATTAGCATCACCCCAGAGGTCATTAAGATAATCTCGCTAAAATCGGCAAATAACACCGAAAAATCAATCCCAGCACCCACGGTGATAAAAAACAGTCCTAATAACAATCCTTTAAAAGGCCCAATATTGGACTCTAGTTCATGTTTAAACTCACTATTAGCCAGTACCACGCCCGCCAAAAAGGTGCCTAATGCGGGTGAAATACCAACCAAACTCATTAACGCTGCAATACCAATCACCAACATAAGCGCTGCGGCAGTAGATATTTCGCGTACTCCCGAGTCCGCTACCATCCTAAATAATGGCCTACTGAGATAATGCCCACCTAACACCACAGCCCCAATAGCTAATACCAGTACAATGGCATATGCCCAACCTGGTAATGAAGCCACGAGACTTAACTGCTCGTGTTGTTCACTCATACTACTAACAGCAGCTTGGGCTTTCTCAACTAACTCAGGTAAGGCTAATAACGGAATAAAGGCCAACATGGGAATGACGGCTATGTCTTGAAACAGCAAGACCGAAAATGCGTTCTTCCCGGCATGGGTTTTATTGAGGCGTTTTTCAGATAAGGTTTGCAACACAATTGCGGTAGATGAAAGGGAAAAAATTAACCCTATGGTTAACGCTGTACTGAGCCCATATCCAGCATAAGTCGCACAGGCCATCACGGCCAAAATAGTCCCCACAACTTGTAAACCACCTAACCCCAATAAACGGTTGCGCATCGCCCATAACATTTTAGGCTCAAGCTCTAAGCCAACTAAAAACAACATCATCACCACGCCAAATTCAGCGAAGTGTTGAATCGTGTTGGTTTCACTGCCGACTAAACCGATAATTGGCCCAATAACAACCCCAGCAATGAGGTAGCCGAGTATTGAACCTAATCCTAATTTATTGGCTAAGGGAACAGCGATTACCGCAGCGGTTAAATAAATAAAAGCTTGTAGGAAATACTCGGTCATTTACGGATCCTTAACAAATAAAAGGCAATATAATACATCCATGGTCTTGTCCATCACCCATTATGTAGACTTCGTTTAATGCCAATAGCTAAGTCAATGTTGTCAAAAAACAACACCAAACATCGGTTTTCCACCTAAAACTAAAGCCGATAACGCAATGAACATCAGCGCCGGCGCAACCAAGCATTACGATATTGTCAAATTACACGGGATTTACAATATCAATAAAATGATGCTCAATATTGAATTTTTCCGCTAAATGCTCACCCAAAGCTTGGATGCCAAATTGTTCTGTCGCATGATGCCCAGCGGCAAAGTAATGTAACCCTTGCTCGATTGCTGCATGGAAAGTCCGCTCTGATACTTCACCACTAATAAATGCATCAACCTCCATTTGCGCCGCATCATCAATATAGTCTTGTGCACCTCCGGTACACCAAGCCAAGGTCGAGATCATTTTGGTTTCATCACCTATGTGCAATGGTTTACGTTTTAATACACTGCTGAGTAACTCGCTAAATTCGGCAACCGTTAATGGGTGTTCTAAATGACCATGCCATAATAAATCCTGAGCCACAGGCTCGTAGACTCTTGGGCTAATAATGCCTAATTGTTGGGCTAATTGGGCATTATTACCCACACCATGGTGTGCATCTAACGGTAAATGATAGCCATATAAACTAATGTCATTATCCATTAATGCTTTGATCCGACGATATTTCATGCCAGTGATGACGTCAGGCTCATTTTTCCAAAAAAAACCATGATGAACCAAAATTGCATCAGCGTTGACCTTTACCGCAGCATCAATTAGTGCCTGACAAGCTGTAACTCCGGTGACTATGGTGTGAATGTTCGACTTACCTTCGACTTGCAGCCCATTTGGCGCATAATCTTTAAACGCACTCACGTTTAAAAAAGTATCAAGATAGGACGCCAATTCTTGACGTGAAATAACTGATGTTTGATGATTTTTGGACATAAAACCCCTAAAAATTTAACTAACCTCAGCCAGTAGACAATATAAGGTTATTGATAATGATATTGACCATACGGACTCACACGATATTCATTCATATAATACTGAATGGCGATACCACCAGTTTACCCGAATATGGTCGAACTCGCGAAGCTTATGCAACCTAAAAACGGTTTGAAATACAGATATTTTAGGATCTAAATCAATGAGAAACACAAGCCTCTGAGACAGGTTATATTCGTATAGCCTAAAGTTATTTATTGCAATAACGTCCCAATAAACTGTCGATAAAAACGACTTTTTGACTGATAATTCGACAATTTTGGCATGAATTGGACTTTTGATAACTTAACACTTTAAAATTAGTTACAACCTTAATTTAACGTGATAACAAGTAGGTTATTAACTATGACAACATTGACTAAAGAAGAGGTCATCAGCCAATTACAAACGGCACTTGAAAATCAATCTGGCAAACCCGTTTCAATTGAGCAAGCGGGCAGTTGGTATAAAATCGACGGCGCAAAATCAGTGCGTTTTAGCGAACTCGACGCTATGCATGCTAATTTAACGGCATCTTCAGTAAAAAAAGTACCACTGACAACCACGAACGGATTAGTCGCTGAACCTAGGCGAAAAGAATCGGCAAAAACTGCAGCGAAAAAAACACCGACTAAAAAGGTTCAATCAACCTCAGGTGGATTAACCCCTAAGCAGTTGTGGCGTCAAAAACTCGAAAATACAATCGGTAAGCAAACATTGCCTCAAGGTTTTTAATAAAACGTGGCAATAACAGATAATACTGTATTGCAAAACAGGTATTGACGACTGCGGGTAAAATAACAGAAGCCTAGGCTCCTGTTATTTTACTCGCATTATCACATTGCAAGGTCGACTCTGACATAACCGGTTAAGTAAACCACCCTAACCTCATCTCCGGCAGCAAAACTCATTCCAGGATCCGCATCTTGGATCACCATAACTTGGCTGCCATCTTCTTGCTTTATCATTAGTTCAACTAATTTAGTTTCAAAATAATATTGTTGGTTACCATGCTGACTTCCGATCCCCCCACCGATCAATGCCCCCAAGACAGTGGCAACATCTTGACCGGAACCACCACCAAATTGATGGCCAATAACACCACCGATTAAGGCTCCACCAAAGGTTTTCCAACCACTGTGACTGTCTTCAACCAGCTGTTTTTCACTCACCTGCTTTACCGATTCAATTTGTCCATACAGTACTTTCTCAACGGGGACCGCTTGATTTCGCTCATAAGCAGCTTGGCTTTGGCCAAAAAAAAGGCAAATTGTCAGCAATACTGCAAAAATACTCTTCATACTCACAGTTATGATTTTAAACATGGCTAATTTCCGCTAAGTTAACGATACGATATTACAAATAATATACTCAATTTGAACTCACTGTGTTATTTAAATCAATCCATCGAGTTTCCTTCGCCGGAACAAGCCCTCATTAATCCTAATGGCTTATTAGCCATTGGAGGAGACTTGCAGCCCACCCGCTTAATACAAGCCTATTATCAAGGTATTTTTCCTTGGTTTAATGCCAATGACCCGATTTTATGGTGGTCGCCCGACCCTAGAGCTGTGTTCACGCCGACTCAACCTTTTGGCAGTAAAAGCTTGATTAAGTTTCTTAAAAAATCAACGTGGCGCTATACCATTAATCATGCATTTTTGGACGTAGTCGCGGGATGTGCACAGCCTCGCGATAGCCAAAGTGGCACGTGGATATCGGCAGAAATTCAAATGGCCTATTATGAACTTCATCTTCAAGGGCGCGCTCACTCTATTGAAGTGTGGGATGGCGAACACCTTGTCGGTGGTCTGTATGGTATTCCGGTAGGAGGTGTTTTTTGCGGTGAATCGATGTTCCATCGCCAAACTAATGCATCAAAAGCTGCGTTTGCTATACTGAATCAACACTTGGTGAAAAATAATTTCCAGTTAATTGATGCCCAAATAATAAACCCACATTTGCTCAGCCTTGGCGCTAACGCCCTACCAAGACGCAAATTTTTGTCGATACTTCATCAATATCGAGATCAAGCCATTTCAGCGTCAATATGGCACAAACAAGAGGTGTTAATTGAATTCTAAATCGGTCAGCGTCGGCATAAGCCAACCTTTTGATTGCAACTATATTGAAGGCAATAAAGAACAATTGTTGGTCATCCAGGAACCACAAGTTGACGCAGCATTATTTGAACAACTTCTGGCTATGGGGTTTCGTCGTAATGGAAATGCCATTTATAAACCACGTTGCCCAAACTGCCAAGCCTGTCAGTCTATTCGATTGAATGTGAACGATTTTGTGTTATCAAAACGTCAGAAACGCACGTTAAAGAACAACCGAGATTTACATTGGAAAGTCAGCCATACATCACGGCCTGAACATTATATTTTGTACCAGCGTTACATTAATGAACGGCACAGCGATGGACCCATGTTCCCGGCATCACAAAGCCAATATGATGATTTTTTATTATCTGATTGGTTGCCGCCAATGTATATCGAAGTATTTGATCATGAGAAGTTAATTGCAGTCGCGGTCACCGATGATATGGCACAGAGTTATTCGGCGATTTACAGTTACTTCGACCCGGACTATGCTGAACGATCCTTGGGTTCACTGATGATTTTAATTCAATGCCAATTGGCAAAGTCATTGGGTAAGCGATTTTTGTATTTGGGCTATCAAATTGATCAAAATAGGAAAATGAGTTATAAACGCCAATACCGTCCATATCAAATTTTAACAGCACTTGGTTGGCAAGTTGGCGAAAATCTTACACCTCTTTCTCGTTAACGCCCTTTACAGTTCAGGGTTTTTGGGGCATGATACGCCCGATTTTTTCATATTTGAAGGCTAATGGGATAACTAATTAATGGCGAAAGAAGACAACATTGAAATGCAGGGCACTATCCTTGAGACCTTGCCAAATACAATGTTCCGCGTAGAGCTTGAAAATGGACATGTGGTGATAGCCCACATCTCTGGCAAAATGCGCAAAAACTACATCCGTATTTTAACCGGTGACAAAGTCACGGTTCAGTTGACTCCTTATGACTTATCAAAAGGTCGTATCGTCTTCCGCGCACGTTAATCGCTAGCCTCAACAATGTAAAAACCGACTGCCTGTCGGTTTTTTTGTTGTTATACCAAACTGCATAAGTAAAGTGTACTCAGCGCAAAGCAACACGCATCAAACAAAACGAATGTTCAACGTAATGGGTATCCCTTTATCAGAGCATTCAACCAAGCATAGCGATGGTTGTAATCCGTTTTGCAGAAGCACCTCATACGCTCCACTGCTATGTTGTATTGATTTAAAAAGGGAATACCCATTTTGCCATCAATACCCATTGAATTGAACAGTGAGTAACGCTCTGAGTTGATGACTTATTTATCAAGAAACGGTATTAGGCGCAATTAACACACATAAAAAAGATGACCCATGGGTCATCTTTTTCAATTGTATCGTTAATGACTACGACACTTTTTCTAACGACTCACAATTGATATTGATCTCACCGTCTTTCACGTCAATGTGCGCAACACCGCCCCTTTCAAGCACGCCAAATAGAATTTCATCGGCTAGTGGGCGTTTAATCAATTCGGTCACCACACGCGACATAGGACGCGCGCCCATCGATTTGTCGTATCCCTTCTCCGCAAGCAAGGTTCGAGCCTCGTCACTGACATCCAAGGTGACATGTTTATCATCAAGTTGTGCCTGTAACTCAACTAAGAACTTATCAACCACTTTGGCGATTACTGTCATATCCAAATGATTAAACCATACGATTGAATCTAATCGATTACGAAACTCAGGTGAAAAGATTTTATTGATTTCAGCTAAGGCATCTTGAGTATGATCTTGCTGTCTAAAGCCAATCGATTTACGAATAGTTTCTTGCACGCCAGCATTGGTTGTCATCACTAACGTCACATTTCTGAAATCAGCTTTACGACCGTTATTGTCAGTTAACGTACCGTGATCCATCACTTGTAATAGCAAGTTGAATACATCAGGGTGCGCCTTTTCAATCTCGTCAAGTAGCACCACACAATGTGGGTTTTTAATCACAGCATCGGTTAACATGCCACCTTGATCGTAACCAACATAACCTGGAGGAGCACCGATTAAACGCGACACAGTGTGGCGTTCCATATACTCAGACATATCAAACCGAATGAGTTTAAGATTGAGACAATTAGCCAATTGGTTGGTGACTTCGGTTTTACCTACCCCTGTCGGGCCGGCAAACATAAAGCTACCCACTGGCTTTTTCTCTGAGCCTAAACCACTGCGCGACAAGCGAATAGCGGAACTGAGGCTCTCAATAGCCTTGTCCTGCCCAAATACCACCATCTTAAGGTTGCGTTCTAGGTTACGCAGCATATCTTTGTCAGTCGACGATACCGACTTCTCAGGAATACGCGCCAACTTGGCAATGATAGCCTCTATTTCAGCTTGACCAATGGTCTTCTTACGTTTGCTTTGCGGCATCATCACCATACGCGCACCCGCTTCGTCAATCACATCAATCGCTTTGTCGGGTAAATGACGGTCATTAATGTGCTTTGCCGATAAGATAGCTGCACTGCTGATGGCCGCTTGGGTATAGCGTACACCATGGTATTGTTCGTACT
This sequence comes from Shewanella sp. S1-49-MNA-CIBAN-0167, assembly GCF_040310145.1. Taxonomy (NCBI): domain Bacteria; kingdom Pseudomonadati; phylum Pseudomonadota; class Gammaproteobacteria; order Alteromonadales; family Shewanellaceae; genus Shewanella; species Shewanella sp. S1-49-MNA-CIBAN-0167. Next base: position 30,824 of record NZ_JBEOPO010000031.1, read on the forward strand.
TAGATTTAAGCCCCATCAATATTTTGGTGGTTTCAGCGACAGAAGGCTCATTGATATCAATTTTTTGGAAGCGACGTGCTAAAGCACGGTCTTTTTCAAAAATGCTTTGATATTCTTGGAACGTCGTTGACCCCATGCAACGTAACTTACCACTTGATAACAATGGTTTGAGTAAGTTAGACGCATCCATCACACCACCAGAAGCGGCGCCAGCACCAATAATGGTATGAATTTCGTCAATAAATAAAATAGCATGCTCATCCGCAGCTAATTCTTTTAATAAGCTTTTAAAGCGCTTTTCAAAATCACCACGGTATTTAGTGCCCGCTAATAATGCGCCCAAATCTAACGAATACACGGTCGCATTGGCCATCACTTCAGGCACTTGTTTGTTGACGATGCGATAAGCCAAACCTTCTGCTATAGCCGTTTTACCCACGCCAGCTTCACCCACGAGTAAGGGGTTGTTTTTGCGACGACGACAGAGTGTCTGAATCGCACGTTCAATTTCAGCATCACGACCAATTAATGGATCGATAGTACCGTCTTGCGCTAATTGGTTTAAATTAGCCGCAAATTGCGCCAACATGCTACGGTCTTCGGCATTTTCAGATTGATCATCAATGCGTTCTTGATCTTGTGGTTCGCCAGAATCGTCTTCTTTTCCCATGCCATGAGAAATAAAATTAACCACATCTAAGCGGGTAATCTCACAACGACGCAGTAAATAAACCGCTTGGGATTCTTGCTCACTAAAAATAGCAACCAGCACATTGGCGCCAGAAACTTCATTACGACCAGATGATTGCACATGGAAAACCGCACGTTGCAGAACACGTTGAAATCCTAAGGTAGGCTGTGTTTCACGCTCTTCAGTTGATTCGGCAATAATCGGTGTGGTTTGTTGAATGAAATTAGCCACTTCTTCTCGTAAACGATTAACATCCGCCCCACAAGCAACTAATGCTTCATAAGCAGAGGGATTATCAATCAGCGCTAATAATAAATGTTCTACTGTCATGTATTCATGACGTGAATCTCTAGCTTGCTGAAACGCTAGGTTCAAGGTGACTTCCAGGTCTTTGTTCAGCATAAGCACCCCCTAAATTTAACCACAGACTGTGAGAAATCGATATTATGCTTTCTCTAACGTACACAGTAACGGATGTTGGTTTTCTCTTGCAAACTGATTTACTTGAAAAACTTTTGTTTCTGCAATTCCAAATGGAAACACACCACACAATCCTTTGCCTTGGTTATGGATTGCTAACATAATATCAACAGCTTGCTGTTCATTTTTCTCAAAGAAACGTTGTAATACTTCTACCACAAAATCCATCGGGGTGTAATCATCATTGTTTAGCACCACGTTATACATATGGGGTGGTTGTAGCTTAGATTCAACCTTTTCTTCAATATGTTCTACACTGCCTATTTTAGCCATTGTTTAATACTAGCCTCTCGTTTGGTTCCCGACCACTTGATATTATTAAATTAATTAAATGTTGCCTTTTTGTTAATTACTGCTTGACATCTTTTCGTACAAATTTCATTCTATTTGTTAGGCGGCGAATAATAGACCGCTGGATAATAAGTTTTACTATCTTACTGGTAAGTAGACAATAGAAGGAAGTGGAAGTATGGCAAACGGAACTGTAAAATGGTTCAACAACGCCAAAGGATTCGGGTTTATTTGCCCTGATCAGGGTGGCGAAGATGTATTTGCGCACTATTCAACTATCGAAATGGAAGGTTATCGTACCTTAAAAGCAGGTCAACCTGTATGCTTCGAAGTTGAAGCTGGTCCCAAAGGAATGCATGCTTCAGCCATCTCGCCAACAAAATAATTGGTGAGACTATAAGACAAAAAGACAAAAAGACAGGGATTTTAATCCCTGTCTTTTTTTATTGACTTAAATAACCTCAATGAACAAAAATAAATAATTATTTAACCGTTTGTTAGCCAGCGTTGAGGTTTTTAGTCTCAATTTAGTCAAGATGACAACTTCAGTTGACGCTATCGCTGTTGATGTCATCACCACGCAATCACCTCGAAGGCGTTACCCGCAGACATTAGCCCTTAAAAAATTGGTTTAATGTGGCACTTGGGCGCATCGCTTGTTCAGCTTTCGCAGCATCTAAACGGTAATAACCGCCTAAATCTACGGCAGGACCTTGTGAACCATTCAACTCCGCAAGGATAACCGTTTCATTTGCAGCCAATGATTTAGCCAATGGTACAAAATACGCAGCCAGCGCTGAATCCTCTGTTTGCTCAGTTAATGCTTGTGCCCAATACATCGCTAGGTAGAAGTGGCTACCGCGATTATCAAGTTCACCTACACGACGAGAGGGTGATTTATTGGTGTCAAGGAACTTACCAATAGCCACGTCTAACGTGTCTGCTAGCACTTGTGCTTTAGGGTTGTTGGTCGTTTGACTTAAGTGCTCTAAAGAAGCCGCTAATGCCAAGAACTCACCTAATGAATCCCAACGTAAATGACCTTCTTTTTCCACTTGTTGTACGTGCTTAGGCGCAGAACCACCCGCACCTGTTTCAAATAAACCACCGCCACTCATTAACGGCACAATAGACAACATTTTCGCACTCGTGCCCAATTCAAGAATTGGGAACAAATCGGTTAAGTAATCACGTAATACATTACCCGTTACCGAAATAGTGTCTTCACCTTTGATGATCCGCTCTAAGGTGAAACGTGTTGCATCTTCTGGTGACATCACCTGAATATCTAAACCAGCAGTTTCTTGCTCTGATAAATATTGAGTCACTTTTTTAATTAACTCAGCATCGTGAGCACGATGACTGTCTAACCAAAATACCGCTGGTGTATTGCTTAAACGTGCACGCTTAACGGCCAGTTTAACCCAGTCGCGAATAGGCGCATCTTTCACTTGGCACATACGGTAAATGTCGCCAGCTTCAACGTTATGGCTCATTAATACATCGCCTGCTTGGTTAATCACATTAACCGTACCGGGCGCAATAATTTCAAAGGTTTTGTCGTGGCTACCGTATTCTTCTGCTTTTTGAGCCATTAAGCCCACGTTAGGCACACTGCCCATTGTGGTTGGGTCAAATGCACCGTGCTTTTTGCAGAACGCAATCGTTTCTTGGTAAACACCCGCGTAGCTACGATCTGGGATCATCGCTTTGGTGTCTTGTAACTGGCCATCTGGGCCCCACATTTTCCCTGACGAACGGATTGCGGCTGGCATTGATGCATCAATAATGATGTCACTTGGTACGTGTAAGTTAGTGATGCCTTTATCTGAATCAACCATAGCAAGTGCTGGACGAGCAGCATAAACAGCGGCAATGTCAGCTTCAATTTCACTACGTTTAGCTTCTGGTAAGGTACTTATTTTGGCATACACATCACCAAAGCCGTTATTTACATCAACACCGAGTTCAGCAAATAACGCGCCGTGCTTATCGAAGACGTCTTTAAAGAACACTTTCACGGCAAGACCAAATAATATTGGGTCAGACACTTTCATCATGGTGGCTTTAAGGTGCAAAGATAATAAAACATCTTCTGATTTTGCCGCTTCGATTTCACGAGCATAAAAATCGACTAACGCTTTTTTGCTCATCACTGAAGAATCAATAACTTCGTCAGCCAATAGCGCTAAACCACTCTTAAGCACAACATCTTTACCGTCTTGTTGGGTCAACACGATATTGACTTTATCTGCTGCTGCTAAGGTTACAGACTGTTCGCTTCCGTAGAAGTCACCTTCGTTCATATGAGCAACGTGAGACTTAGACGCGCTCGACCATTTGCCCATTGAATGGGGGTTTTTCTTGGCGTAGTTTTTCACTGACGTCGGTGCACGACGATCTGAGTTACCTTCACGTAATACCGGGTTTACGGCACTGCCTTTAATTTTGTCATAGCGGGATTGAGCTTCAACTTCAGCGTCATTTTTAGGCTCATCAGGGTAGTTAGGAATGTCATAGCCTTTTGCTTGAAGTTCAACAATACAGGCTTTTAACTGCGGAACTGAGGCACTGATGTTAGGTAATTTAATAATGTTGGCTTCTGGCTGGTTAGCCAATTCGCCTAATTCTGTTAGCGCATCAGCAATTTTTTGCTCTGGGGTTAATTTTTCAGGGAAGTGAGCAATAACACGAGCTGACAAAGAAATATCACGGGTTTCAACTTTTACGCCTGCTGCATTAGTGAAGGTACGGATAATAGGCAAGAAAGACAGCGTAGCCAGTGCCGGCGCTTCGTCGGTTTCTGTGTATATAATCGTTGGAGTGTTATCTTTCATTTTATTTCCTACATTATTGTAAATTATCAATTTATTAGAATAAATTGTGTAAGCATTTAATGGATTTTCGTTGACAACACACGCGCAAGTAAACCTTGACTTGCAACCTTGGCGCATCTTTTTAGTCTGCCAAGTATGTGAAATCGCCGATCCCATTTATTATTATATTTTGTTCTCAAACCACTGAGCTTTGGCAGGTAAACCAGATGCCCCAGAATGATAAATTAGCTATAGATCACACTTTTTAGGCGGACATCATAGATCATTCTTAATCATTTTCAAATTCCACTAAGGACGAATACGCAGTAAACTATCATAAATTGATTTATATTCGCTCACTTATCACTCACTCTTATAACCTAGGGATGTTAACCATACCTTTATGTCAAAAATCGGTAAATTCAGTCCATTCAAAAAAACAGCTACAAACAGCGTTAACGCGTCAACTAAATCAGTCAATGTTGTGCCCAGAAGTGCGGCCAGTAATGCAGCCAATAATGCAGCCAATCGCAACAGGATAAAATCGCGGCTGCCACAAAAACCTCGGACTGAAAATCCCGTCATAGTGCTATTTAATAAACCTTTTAATGTGTTGTGCCAATTTACCGATGAAGCGGGCCGCCAAACACTAAAAGACTTTATTCCGGTTCCCGATGTATATGCAGCAGGACGTTTAGACCGTGATAGTGAAGGTTTACTATTGCTTACCAATGATGGACAGCTGCAAGCAAAGTTGACTCAGCCGACTCAAAAAACCTTTAAAACCTATTGGGTTCAAGTTGAAGGGCAACCGTCAGATGAGGCGTTAAATGCACTTTGCCAAGGCGTGAAGTTGAAAGACGGAATGACTTTGCCTGCAAAAGTCCACGTAATGGGCTCGCCTGATATTTGGCCTAGAAACCCGCCAGTGAGAGAGCGAAAAGCCATTCCTACCACTTGGCTTGAAGTACAAATTTGCGAAGGTCGAAATCGCCAAGTTAGGCGTATGACAGCCCATGTCGGTCATCCAACCTTAAGACTAATCCGTTATAAAATAGGTCAATGGTGTCTAGATGATTTACCTAATGGCGAATACAAAGTGATGAGCACCGCTAAATAACCACAAGTTGAGCATCTTAGGATCAGAGGGAATTATGACCGAACGTTATAAACCGAATACCACTGTAGCTTGCGTTATTTATAGCCAAGGCAAATTTTTATTAGTGGAAGAATGCATTGATGGTGCGGTTAAATTTAACCAACCAGCTGGACATCTAGAGGCGAATGAATCGATTATCAATGGGTGCGCCCGTGAAATTGTTGAAGAAACCGGTCTTGAGTTAACACCACAAGCCTTAGTGGGCATTTATCAATTTAGAGCATCTGCAAACTTAGCGTTCGTTCGTTATACCTTTTGTATTGAACTGACCAAGCAACAACACGCTAAACCTCGCGATAATGCCATTACAGATACTCACTGGCTCAGTCTTGCTGAAATCATCGCCCTTGGTAGCCAACTTCGCAGCCCATTAGTGGTAAAAAGTATTGAAGATTTCTTACAACAAGCTGATAAAAACCTTTTACCACAGCACACCCCTTTATCACTGTTCAATGTCGATTATTTTTAGAGCCTTGTCTTGGGCTATTTGCATACGCCTCAAGATAGCCCATTCAGCGAATGCGTGATAGAATATGCGCCGCACAAATGTCATGTTTATTAGGACTCGAGGATCTTTAAAGGTGAATTTTGCAGCTGTTTCGGCTATTTATACTAGGCAGAGCTTATGACATGTCGTTGTTGTTCATAAATAAGCGTTAACCTAGTAGAAAGAAGCCCAAAATGCTACTCATAGGGATCGGCTAAACAGGTGCACTTATTGGTAAGCGAAGGTCTTTGTTGTAAGATATTAGTTTACGTAGACAGTTTGCTTTAAGACTTGCAGCGCATTCTTATTTAAACAGAAAACCGTTTAGATCGAATAGATTTTGACCATAAAATTCAGCCGGCACTTGACGGTCAACTAATTAATCTCGTCGAAATGTGCATGCAACAACATTCAGGCTCACAACGAACAAAAATCTAGCTCAATCGCCTTGAAACATTGGCATTGCGGCACAATATACATATTATCTATCTTCAAGGTTTTTAGGATTTATGACATCACTTAGCCCTACTTCAAATGGTAAAAAAGTCATTGTCGGCATGTCCGGCGGTGTGGACTCTTCAGTATCAGCTTACTTGTTAATGCAGCAAGGCTATCAAGTTGAAGGTCTGTTTATGAAGAACTGGGAAGAAGACGATACCGATGAATATTGCGCGGCTGCTGATGATTTAAAAGATGCACAATCAGTTTGCGACAAGCTAGGCATTAAAATGCATACCGTCAATTTTGCTGCCGAATACTGGGATAACGTATTCGAATATTTTTTAGCAGAATACAAAGCCGGCCGCACCCCCAACCCCGATATCATGTGCAATAAAGAAATTAAATTTAAAGCCTTTCTTGAATTTGCGGACGATATTTTAGATGCCGATTATATCGCCATGGGCCATTATGTCCGCCGACGTGATAATAGCGATGGCAGCGTAGAAATGCTTCGCGGAGTTGATGGTAATAAAGATCAGAGCTACTTTTTATACACGTTAAGCCACGAACAAGTTGCCCGCAGCTTGTTCCCTGTCGGTGAACTTGAAAAACATCAAGTGCGTGAAATAGCCCAAAAACTGGGATTAATTACCCACGACAAAAAAGACAGCACCGGTATTTGCTTTATCGGTGAACGTAAATTCACCGACTTCTTAGCGACCTATTTACCGGCTCAACCGGGCGATATCGAAAACGCTGAAGGTGAAGTGATTGGGACACATCAAGGATTGATGTACCACACGCTTGGACAACGTAAAGGTTTGGGTATTGGTGGTCTGAAAAATAGTAATGAAGATCCATGGTATGTGGTTGAAAAAGATTTATTACGCAATGTGCTAATTGTCGCACAAGGGGGCAATCACCCTCGTTTAATGTCAAGCGGCATGACAGTCAATCAATTGCATTGGGTTGATCGCAAAGGACCTGAAAATAACTGTCACATAACGGTAAAAACCCGTTATCGTCAACGAGATGTAGCTTGCACACTCGTCTATAATGACTCAGACAATATTACCGTTATGTTTGATGAACCGGTTGCCGCAGTGACCCCTGGGCAATCAGCAGTATTTTTTGATGGTGACATCTGTTTAGGTGGCGGCATAATCGATACCTTAATCCGAGGATAAGCCGTGAGCCAAACTCCAGACAACATCTTGTTTGAACGCACCATGGCCTTCGCTGGTATTTTACAGGCGATTGGCCAGGTCCAGTATTTAGCTCGTCACGGTGAAAGCGATAAAGACGCCCTAGCTGCTACGCTTAATACTATTTTAGTGACAGAGCCAGAATCAACGGCTGATGTTTATCAAGATAAAGCCATTTTAGATAACGGTTATCAACTGATCCAAAATCAACTCGGTGATGGCGGTAACAAAGATGTTGAAACCACTCGTTACTTAGTCGGCGTGTTAGCCCTTGAACGCAAGCTAGCCCATTCACCTAATGGTTTAGGCATGCTAGCGGAACGCATCAATCAAGTGCATCGCCAATTAACCCATTTTGCGATTACTGATGAACAAGTTATTGCCAATTTGGCCAGTATTTACAGCGACATCATCAGTGAATTAGGGCCTAAATTACAAATATCGGGTAATCCCGATTGCTTAAAGCAATCTCTGGTACAACAAAAAATTCGCGCGTTACTGCTTGCAGCCATGCGCAGCGCAGTATTATGGCGCCAATTAGGTGGCAAACGCCGCCATTTAGTGTTTGCCCGTAAATCCATATTTGATACAGCAAAACAAAGCCAAAATAACAATTAATCGAATCACCCTACAACAAAGTTCATCAAGGAGCTTAAAATGGATCTTTCCGCACTAACTGCTATCTCTCCGGTAGACGGTCGTTATGGTAGTAAAACCGCCTCATTACGAGGGATTTTCAGCGAGTTCGGTCTTACTAAGTACCGTGTTCAAGTTGAAATCAACTGGTTAAAGCTATTGTCTAGCTGCCCAGAGATTGAAGAAGTTCCCCCTTTTAGCGAAACCGCATTAGCCTTGTTAGACAGCATCAAGGACAACTTTAGCGAACAAGACGCTCTGCGTGTTAAAGCAATTGAAAGCACCACCAATCACGACGTGAAGGCGGTTGAGTACTTTATTAAAGAACAAATTGCCAACAATGCCGAGTTAGTCGCCATTGATGAATTTGTTCATTTCGCCTGTACCTCCGAAGACATCAACAACTTATCTCATGGCTTAATGTTAAAAGAAGCGCGCGAACAAGTGTTAGTGCCGCAATGCCAGCAGATTATTGATGCCATCAAAAAATTAGCTCATGACAATAAAAGCGTGCCGTTAATGTCTCGCACCCATGGGCAACCTGCATCACCATCGACTCTCGGTAAAGAGATGGCTAACGTTGCAGTGCGTTTAGATCGTCAACTAAACCAAATCAACGCTGTTGAGATTATGGGTAAAATTAACGGTGCCGTGGGTAACTATAACGCACATATTTCTGCTTACCCTGAAGTCAACTGGCACGAACTTTCACAACGTTTTGTGACCAGTCTTGGCATTAACTGGAACGCGTATACCACCCAAATTGAGCCACATGATTACATCGCAGAATTATTCGATGCTATTGCTCGTTTTAACACTATTTTAATCGATTTTGATCGTGATATTTGGGGTTATGTTGCATTAGGCCACTTTAAGCAACGCACTATTGCTGGCGAAATTGGTTCATCAACTATGCCGCACAAAGTCAATCCAATTGATTTTGAAAACTCTGAAGGTAACCTAGGTATCGCTAACGCGCTGATGCAACATTTATCCGCCAAATTACCGGTATCAAGATGGCAACGTGACTTAACGGACTCAACCGTATTACGTAATCTAGGCGTGGGTATGGCGCACTCGTTAATTGCTTATCAAGCGACCTTAAAAGGCATTAGTAAGTTAGAAGTGAATCAAGCACAGCTTTTAGCTGAATTAGATAAAAACTGGGAAGTATTGGCTGAGCCGGTGCAAACCGTTATGCGTCGTTACGGCATTGAAAAGCCGTATGAGAAGTTAAAAGAACTGACTCGTGGTAAGCGTATTGATGCTGCACAACTTGCCGTGTTTATTGATGGCCTTGAGCTACCTGAACAAGTCAAAACCGACCTAAAAAAAATGACCCCTGCAAACTACATTGGCCGCGCAGAAGCCTTTGTTGATGAGCTAAAATAGTTTTATAAGCTTATGCATATCATTAGCGGTCGCATATGTGACCGCTTTTTTATTGCATTAACCACTGACAAATATCTCGACTGAGGTCAATGATGTACACATTAAATATTGATACCCAAGCCTTTATTAAGCAGCATTGGCAACAAAAACCGCTGGTGATCAAACAGGCTTTTATCAACTTTGAAGATCCTATTGCAGCAGATGAACTTGCAGGTCTTGCCTGTGAAGAAGAAATATCTTCACGAGTGGTGATCACCAAAGGCAATGACTGGGATGTGGTCCAAGGTCCATTTGAAGACTATGACCAATTTGGTGAAGACAACTGGCAGCTATTAGTTCAAGCCGTAAACCATTGGTATCCAGACTCACAACCTTTAGTCGAAGCCTTTCGATTTTTACCCGACTGGCGCTTTGATGACTTAATGGCATCATTTGCCACTCCCGGTGGTGGGGTTGGACCGCATATCGATAACTACGATGTATTTATCATTCAAGGTGATGGCGAACGTCGCTGGAAAGTGGGTGATAAAGGCCAGCACAAGCGTCGCGGCGATAATCCTAACTCGCCTTTGGTTGACGATTTCGAACCCATTATCGATGTGATATTGCAAAAAGGCGATGTATTATACATTCCACCAGGATATCCACATTGCGGCGAAACCTTATCGCTAGCCTTATCATACTCAATCGGTTTTAGAGCCCCGAGTCAGCAAGAACTGTTAACCGAATTAGCCGATACCTTGATTGATAGCAACCAAGGTCAGAAGCGTTTCACCTCTTCAGATGAACCGGCACAACCGGGTCTTATCAGCCAGACACACCAACAAGGGATCATGGATTTGTTGGCGCAATTGGCACAAGATCCCGCCAGCTACCAAACCATGTTAGGTAAATTACTCAGTCAAAGTCGTTTCGAGCTTGATGTTTGTGAAGGTGAAGAGCCATTAACCGCAGCGGATTTATTAGAAGCTGTTGAGCAAGGCGCAATCATTCAACGTATCGGCGGCCTGAAAGTATTACAATTAGAGCAGGACAGCGAACCACGTTTATTTATCAATGGCGACGTTTACGTCTTTGATGATGCTAGCAATGAAATGCTGCAACTCTTGGCTAACAAGGTGAGGCTTACGCCACAAGAGGCTAATTTATTCACCGCCAACGCAGCAGCTCTTGAGGTTCTGACCGGATTACTTAATCAAGGGTTATTCTACTTAGCCGAAGACGAAAGCGAATAATGAGTAGCATATAAGCCACTGATCTTATGATGGCAAGCAAGATGGATCATCATGCTTAGCTGGAGATAACAAAAAAGGCACTAATAGTGCCTTTTTTATCTCTGTTGCTTCAGTTTATTAAGCCCACAGTTTTTCATCTTGGTTCATTTTATATAAACTTTCTGCTCGCGAGATAAGCAATTGCGCAAACTTCAGTTGAGTTGGGTCTTTTGTTACGCCCGATTTATGCAAGTTTTCTGCTTTGAGCTGCCACATCATCGAAAAATGTCTAATCGCATCACGAGCCGTTTCCGCCACTTTCACATCAACATAATCGGATGGCAAATCACCTGACATAACCCAAAAAGTTTGTTTTTTAGGTTGTTTCGATTCCATCTTCCAAATGGCTAAATAGGGCGCAAGATAACGGCTTTCATCAGTAAGCACTTTGTTTGGGATCACGCCCTTTTCAGCCAAAAACCGATTCGCCTTTTGGAATTGAGTGCGCACCCACTCTTGTCTTTGAGCTTCTGGATCTGGCGTTGGCTGTGCCACCTTTTCTGCAACTTCTTCAGTCATAATACTTCCTATCTTATTGTTATAATGCAGATTAGAACGAAAACTCACCTGCTCGTTAATCACAAAACAATCTTAATATAGCTTCAAAACAATCACGTAACACAAATTACCTTACGTTTACGTAAGGTGGCAAGCTAAATTGCCACACTAATCACAAAAATAACTCAATCAAGCTTTGTTCAGAGTATCCCTAAATGCTATCGTGCTGCAATAAATATAACAAGCAGTCGTTGGCGCCTTATGTCATCAAGTAACATAAGGGGCGAAAAACTCATTTTTTCAAGCGGAGATGTCACGTGGCAGTTTTTAATCATGTTTCGTTCGATGAACACGAACAAGTGGTCTTTTGTCATGATAAGCAAAGTGGTCTGAAAGGCATTATTGCCATCCATAATACTAACCTAGGTCCTGCCGTGGGTGGTTGTCGTATGTGGAACTATCAATCGGATGATGAAGCCTTAACCGATGTACTACGCTTATCTCGTGGAATGACCTATAAAAATGCATTAGCGGGTCTTGCCATGGGCGGCGGTAAAGCGGTGATCATCGCCGATCCCAAAACAACCGACCGTGAAGCGTTATTTCTTGCATTCGGACGCTTTGTGAACAGTTTAGGTGGTAAATATTATTCTGCTGAAGACGTTGGCGTTTCCACAGCGGATATTATGATAGCCAGCCGTGAAACTGAATTCGTAGCCGGTCTTGAAGGCAAATCAGGTGATCCTTCACCGCAGACGGCATTAGGCACTTATCTGGGCATAAAAGCCGCCGTAAAACATCAACGTGGTATTGATAGCCTAAAAGGGATTAAAGTCTCAGTGCAAGGCGTCGGTCATGTCGGCTATTACTTGTGTAAACACTTACATGATGCCGGCGCTGAGCTGGTGGTCACCGATATTCATCAAGCCTCATTAGACCGAGTCGCCGATGAATTTGGCGCAACTCTTGTTGCTCCGCAAGATATCTACACCCAAGATGTTGATGTGTATGCGCCATGTGCATTAGGTGCCACCCTTAATGACACCACCTTACCACTATTAAAAGCCACCATCGTTGCCGGTTGTGCCAATAACCAATTAGCAGAAGTGCGCCACGGCGAAAAACTCAAACAAATGGGTATTTTGTACGCCCCAGATTACGTGATTAATGCTGGCGGCATTATCAATGTGTCATTTGAGAAACACTATGACGTAGCCGCCTCTACTGCCAAGGTTGAGCAGATTTACAATACCCTACTGACTATTTTTGAACGTGCTGATAGCGAGAACCGCACTACGGGTTCTGTTGCCGATGAAATGGCTAAAGCTATTATTGATGCCGCGAGATAGTTAATCAGCTTTATATTAGGGCTTTTTAATGCCTTAACATGACTTTATAGACATGAATTTATAAACAAAGCTAAAAGGAAATGCCTATGCATTTCCTTTTTTATTGTCTGCCCATTACATTTTTACTTAATGACTGATTCATCAAGTTGCAACAAATCGTTCACCTTAGCGTCAACTAACTGCCCTACCCTAAATCAACACTGACGCAATCTGTGTATTAGGGTGAATGACCGATGATCTCGCACAGCAAAAAAAAACATCAGCACCGCCAACCTTTAGCTCACTTAACTCAGCAGGGGAAAATCCAGCAGTTTCATGCTCTGTGGATATCGGATGTCCATTTAGGCAGCATTGATTGTAAAGCTGAGTTTTTATTATATTTTTTAAACCATAGTCAAAGTAACTACTTGTATTTAGTTGGCGATATTGTCGATATTTGGGCATTAAAAAAACGCTTCTATTGGCCCAATAGCCACAATAACGTCATCAAGAAAATCCTCGAGCTGGCCAGTAACGGCACACAAGTGATCTATATCCCTGGTAATCATGATGAGGCTTTTAAAGCTTATGCAAACAGTCACTTTAGGGGCATTACCCTCGCCAAACAGCATATTCATGAGTCGATTAGCGGCAAACGCTTTTTAATGCTTCATGGCGATCAATTTGACTCACAAGTCTGTGTCAGCAGAGCCTATGCCAAACTAGGTGACCATTTATATGATGTGTTGCTTTGGCTTAATCGCCAATTACATAGGGTAAGAAGTCGCCTAGGGTATCCCTATTGGTCATTAGCCAGCTACATCAAACTCCGCGTCAACAAAGCCCAGCAAGCCGTTAATCAGTACCGTGATGCGGTATTACGCTATTGCGCCAAACAACAGGTCGACATGGTTATCTGTGGTCATATCCACCAGCCAGAGTTATCACAACATACGATTAATGACAGCATCATCACTTACGCTAATGATGGTGATTGGGTTGAAAATTGTACTCTCATTGCAGAAACAGGAATCGGTGATGTGCAGTTACTCAAGTGGGATCAACAAACGTTACAAGCTACAGCAGTAAACACGATTGATTTTTGCAGTTCAGAGGCTAAATCAATCATCACGCCCCAAACACAGCACGTTGCATAAATAAGGCTTAAATATGATATTTACTGTCGATAATGTGGTAGAAAAAAACCTGCCAAATGTGCATAACAAGCCGTGGTTAGCCGTGCCGACTAAAGCCATGTTACGTTACTTGCTTCATGAAAAGCAGTGTAATGACATAGCTAACGAACACGCGCATTTATCCGGTGTCGATTTTGTTGAGCAAATTTTAGCGTGCTTAAATTTCAGTTACAGCGTTCCCAATAACGAAGTTGAAAATATTCCGATTGAAGGTCGAGTGGTGATTTACGCTAACCACCCTATTGGGTCACTTGATGCATTAGCATTGATTAAATTAATTAGCCAAGTTCGTCCGGATATTAAGGTGGTCGCCAACGAGCTGTTAATGGCTATTAAACCGTTACATTCCATTTTATTGCCAGTACGTAACATGACTGGCGGTACACCTAAACAACATTTAAATGAAATCCATCATCATCTTAAAAATGAAGGCGCGATATTGATTTTCCCATCGGGTGAAGTGTCACGTTTACGCCCAACAGGGGTTACTGACTTACATTGGCACAGCGGCTTTTTAAAAATGGCTCGCGCCTGTAATGCCCCCCTTTTACCGATGTTCGTTGACGCAAAAAACTCTGCTACGTTTTATGGCGCCTCAATGATTTACAAGCCATTGGCAACGCTATTACTGATTAAAGAAATGTTCAAACAAATGGATCATGTGATGCCGGTGCGAATTGGCCAACTGATCGCTAAAGAAGTGGTCAGCACTCAAGATTTTCCGCTTAAAACCAAAGTGAATTTGCTTAAAAATCATTTATACCGCATAGGTAAAAATCGCAGTCCATTATTTATCACCCAAAATGCCATTGCCCATCCAGAAAAACGCTGTGAATTACAACAAGCTTTACAACAATGCGAACTATTAGGCAAAACCCAAGACAACAAACAAATCTATTTGTATAAGCATACTCAAAGCAGTGCAGTTATGCGTGAGATTGGTCGGCTTCGTGAAATCGCATTCAGAGCCGTTGGCGAAGGTACCGGTAAACGTCGTGATACCGACAAGTATGATAATCACTATTTTCACATAGTGTTATGGGATAAAGACCAATTAGAGATTGTCGGGGCATACCGTTTTGCCAGTGCCAAAATACTCCATGAAACCATTGGTAAAAATGCCCTGTATAGCCAATCACTATTTGAATACCACGATGCGTTTGCACCCTATTTTGACCAAGGACTCGAACTTGGACGCAGTTTTGTCCAGCCTAAATATTGGGGCCGCCGTAGCTTAGAATATTTGTGGCAAGGTATTGGTGCGTTTTTAATTAAAAATCCGCAGTATCGTTACCTCTTTGGCCCTGTATCCCTAAGCGATAGCTTGCCGGTACCGGCCAAAGAGATGCTGGTATTTTTTTACCAACATCATTTCGCCACTAAACACGTTTTAGCGACTTCATTTAATTCATATCAATTCACCACCGAACGTCAGCATCAATTACACCAGCTATTTAATGGCGATGACTATGCTGAGAATTTTAAAATACTCAAACGGACGCTATCGAATATGGGTGTATCAGTACCGACGTTATTTAAGCAATATGGCGAGCTATGTAACAACCACGGCGTGCAATTTCTCGACTTTGGTATTGATGCTGAATTTGGTGACTGTATCGATGGTTTAGTCTTAGTCGATATTCATCAATTAAAGCCGATTAAATATCAAAAATACTTAGCGGGGCATTTACCCGAAAACAAAATTGCATCTTGACCAAATACAAGCTGCGAACCTGAATAAGTGGTTGTCATTAGGCGTTAAATGATTGTTAAATTTATATTTGTCTGATATAAAAGAATAAATACGTGGAGGATCGCTTATGACAACGTCTACCGAAATGTCGACAGAGACATTAACGAATAATGCGGCCAAACATATCTGCATCGCGGACATCATGACCACTCGAGTGGTTACCATAGATATGGATGACAGACTGACACTTGCCAAAGAAATTTTTGATAATGTTAGCTTCCATCACTTACTGGTGGTTGATAATAAGCAACTGAGTGGCATATTGTCTTATCGAGACTTTTTACGTGCACTCAGTCCCAATATAGGGACCGCAGCCGAGTTAATTCGAGACACAGAAACCCTGCAAAAAAGGGTTCATCAAGTCATGACCCACAATCCATTCACCATTGCCCCCCATTGCGACATCCACCAAGCCAGCAAACTGATTTTAGACCACGATATCGGTTGTTTACCCGTATTAGACAACAACACCATTGTGGGCATTATTACTTGGAAAGATCTATTGAATGCCTATTGCCTTAGGTAAGTGATCACGATTTTATCTGCTAAACCTTATCTAACCTAAAAATACGCTGGCTGCTAACGTCACACTTTTGACTGTATATGTGGCCGTGTTTTTAGCCATTTTCACCCAAGTTTTAGCCATTTTAGCCCAAATATTAGCCGGTATACTCTGCCATACTCTGCATCATTTATCATAAACACCTAATGTTGAAATGTAGACAGAAACCTTTTTTGCAACAAATCCTAAAAAAATAAAAATTATTAAGCTTGCCAACTAGATAGCTTGATTTAGTAAATTGTTCATATTTCTATACTGGAAAATGTCACATTGCTCTGCTTAGATTACACACCGGGCTCGCAACTATCATGCGATAAGGACGGCATTATGACTAAGTTTACTTACCATCTCAATCAAGACAATATTGAGTTACAAGCGAGTAATTGGTGCGGGCTAGAACGGGTATTTATTAATGGCAAGATGGTGTCACGCAAGTTCAACTTTGGTTTGCAAAGCATGCATGATGTCTTGCTGAATAATGGTAAGAAATGCCGTTTTCAATTAGTTGTCGATCCACAAACAGAATTAGTATCATGCCGGATCTATAAACAAAACCAGTTGGTGACTATTTTAAAACAGGGTAAAAAACAGCTACAACAAAGCCAGTTACTGATTGAGACGACCTTAGTTATTGTGTTTATAGGCATGCTCAGTTTGTATTGGTTAGGTTAACCAATACAAACTGATAAATGATTAACCTAGGGTAAACTCAAGCTGTACCTTCGACTTTGCGGATGTAGGTTTGCCATCAACAAACTTAGGCGCATAACGCCATTGCGTTAATGCTTCTATCGATTCTCTTTCAAACTGGTACCCGCCTTTGGAGTCAATAATTTCAGGCGATTTAACAAAGCCATGTTCATCAACCGTAAACTCAACTTGCACCCAACCATCTTTACCTCTTTCGGCATATGACCGAGGGTAATTAGGTGGTTTTCTAAATAACGGCGTTTGTTCTTGTTGGTCATCCCATGGGGTCATTTTACCAATGGCAACACAATGCTCAGTGGCTTTATTGCTTTTGCCTTGTTGTTCGTAAAGTGTCACTAACAATGCATGGGCATGAAGTTCATATGGATGACTATAAGGCAATGCTTGATATTGTTTAATCACTTCAAGTAAAAGCGGCGTTGCATCATTTGGGCGGTTCATTGCCGCATAAAGTGCCCCAACTAGATAGGTTGAATTGACGCGTTTAATCGCATTTTCAGGTAGTTTATTGACATAGATATCATTGGCATCCATGACAAAACTTCTCACGGTACGCGTATAATACTCGGTACCCGATAAGCGATGGAACGCAATGAGTTTAACTTCAGCAACCGTTAATAAATTATCCGCTTTTTCAGCGGCGCTGATAGCTTCAAATAAAAGATCTTTAGCATATTTGTCATTTGCAGTCGTTTGAGCTAACCCCACTAACGGATCAATCAGAGCGATATCATTATCAGCAACATTATTGCGATATACCCTCAACGCTGACTCAAATAACTTTTGTGCCTGGAGCGTCGCGGCATCTTCAATAATACGACCGTTATGATTTCTCTTTGACTCATTCACTAGGGCATTGGCCCAATTAATGGCTAACTTGCCACTGTCAAGGCTGTCCTTGCCAAATTTAACTTGGCCTAATGCATAGGTTTGTTGTGCATATTTCAGCGTATCTTGGTTGTTATTGCTGTTAACAGACAGATTGTACTGTTGATAAGCTTGTGAAAAACCATCGATATCGGTTGGTACAGCGTAGGCAACATGGGTCATAAAAGCCGCTGCAATTGATAAGCGTAAAATTGTCTTCATCGTCATCTAAATCCTTTTTATTTTTTATCCCTAAGTCTTTCTCTCTAACCATTTACCGCTAAGCAGCGCATTGGTCTCAGTCTATTTTAACAATTTTCAAGCCAGTCTGAATCAATTTTATGACCCACATCAACTTAATGAACATTATTGTAAACAATACGTTGTGAAATATCTATCATTAGGCAAACTGAATATATGACTCATTTATCTTTTATCCCAGTGAGGGTCAATACAGGAGACAAGATGTCAGCCATCGCAAAATTGCTCCATGCTATGCTCAGCAGTTTTAAAGATCTTATTCCCATTATTTTAGTCGTCAGTTTTTTTGAGATATTTGTACTGCATCAAGCGCCAGCAGAACTGGGCTCTATTCTTGTTGGTGTGGTGTTTATTGTGTTGGGACTGACTTTTTTTGTCTTTGGTTTAGAAATGGGTTTATTTCCTATTGGCGAATCTCTAGCTCAAGCGTTAGCGCGAAAAGGCAGTGTGTTTTGGTTAGTCATATTCTCTTTCTCCTTAGGTTTTGGCACCACATTAGCAGAGCCAGCCCTCACGGCAGTGGCAAACGAAGCCGCACAAGTTGCCGCTAACGCTGGCGCGATAGAGTCAAATGAACAAGCCATGAGTTCTTATGCCATGGGCTTACGATTAACCGTCGCCATTTCGGTTGGTTTGGCCATTCTGCTTGGCGTGATCCGCATCCTTAAGGGATGGCCAATTCATTATCTTATTATTGGTGGTTACGTGTTAGTGATGATCCTCACCAGCTTTGCGCCCGCCAACATTATCGGCATAGCTTATGATTCTGGCGGCGTCACCACATCAACCATTACCGTGCCATTGGTTACCGCACTAGGTGTGGGTCTAGCCAGTGTCATCAAGGGCCGCAACCCAATGATCGATGGTTTTGGGTTAATTGCTTTTGCAAGCCTGAGTCCAATGATTTTTGTGTTGCTGTACGGCATGGTGTTTTTGCAGTGATCGATATAGCTAATAGAACAAGGAGTTCTTTTGCTGAATGAATTGATGACCACCCTATTACTGACCGCCCGTGATGTCATCCCTATTGCGGTGATTTTATTTGGCTTTCAACTTGGCGTGCTTAAACGCCCTATTAGCCAATGGCGTAAAGTATTACTCGGTTTTGTGTATGTCATTATTGGACTTACTTTTTTCTTAGTTGGTTTACAACTTGCTTTATTCCCCATTGGGGAAAGCATGGCAAATCAATTAACCACCAGCGAATTTTTGCATCCCGATGGCGGCAATGCACCGTTTATATGGCAAGACTATTTTTGGGTATATGTATTTGCCGCAGCTATTGGTTTTAGCACCACTATTGCAGAACCGTCATTAATTGCGGTGGCAATCAAAGCCAACCAAGTCTCTGGTGGCACCATAGGAATTCAAGGCTTACGAATGTCGGTGGCATTTGGGGTGTCTATCGGTATTACTTTAGGCTGTTTTCGTATTGTGGTAGGCGATCCCATCCACTATTACATTATGGCCGGTTACGTGGTGGTGGTGATCCAAACCTTTTACGCCCCTAAAATGATTGTGCCATTGGCCTATGACTCAGGAGGCGTAACCACCTCTACCGTCACGGTACCACTTGTGGCCGCGTTAGGGCTTGGACTCGCCACCAATGTCGAAGGTCGTAATCCATTAATTGATGGTTTTGGTTTAATTGCCTTTGCCAGCTTATTTCCAATGATCACTGTTATGGGTTACGCCCAAGTGGTTGATTATTTATCAAAACGAAAAGCCACTAAGGAGTAACCTATGCGCTTTAAATTAATTGTTGCCTTTGTCGACGACGACTGCACCGACAAAGTGCTCGATGCAGCGCGTATTGCCGGAGCCACAGGTGCAACTGTCATTAATCATGCCCGCGGCGAAGGTCTAGAAAAGAAGAAAACCTTTATGGGCTTAACACTCGATGTCCAACGTGATGTTATTTTATGGCTGGTAGAAGAACACATGAGCCGCCATATTTTAGAAACGATTGCTCAAGTCGGCGAATTTGACACCAATTCGGGCAAAGGTATTGCGATTCAAATTGATGTCGAAGATGCGGTTGGTGTTGCCCATCAAGTTGAAAAATTGAGTAAAGATATTGAGGATCAAATATGAGCAACAAACTCCCTATTCGCAATCGCGATGTGATGAATAACCATTACGCTATGATTGACGGAATGCACACAGTAGCAGAAGCAATACAAGTGGCCATCAGTAAAAAGGTCAATATTTTAGTGGTGAATAAACGCAATGAACATGACGAATATGGCATGGTACTGATGAGCGATATTGCCCGAAAAGTGTTAGCCAAAGACAAGTCTCCTGCACGCACCAATATTTACGAAATTATGATAAAGCCAGTGCTGTCATTGTCTGCTGACATGGATGTTCGCTATACCGCACGGCTATTTGAACGCTTTAATATTAACAAAGCACCTGTGATTGAAGCGGGTGAAATTTTAGGTTTTGTCACTTATGACAATATCGTCTTAAAAGGCATGATTGCCGAGTCATAATGCGCGATGTCCATAATGCACAAATCTCATCATTCGAGTTGGTGAATAATAAATTCAATTAAGGTCCGGGTTTTTAACGGCAGATTTTTGTCTTTATATAATAAGTGTATTGGCATCGCATCTGGAGGTATTAATACGCTGACATTTGTCAACAATCCAGCTTGAATTGCCTCTTTCACCACTATCTGTGGCTGTAAAATAATACCCAATCCATCTATCGCGGCTTGGATTAATACCAAGCCACTATTGGACAACAATCTAAAGCTGCGTTTACCAAACAACTGGCTATGGGCACCCGCTAATGAAGCACTTTTTGAATAGCTAAAGCCTAAACAATCATGATGAGGTAAATCGTCAATTGACGCTATTGGCGGGTGTTGAGCTAAGTAGTGAGGTGAAGCACAAAATACCATTTCATAATTCATAATATGCCTGCCAATTAGCGCGGAGTCATCAAGAGTGCCAATCCTTACCACCACATCAGCATGATCTACCATGGGATCGATTAGATTATTATCAAGCCGTAGCTCCACATCAATTTGCGGATATTGCAGCAAAAATTGATTCACTATCGGTGCCAGCACAATATTGCCAAAACTAACTGGCGCATTAATTCTAATGGTGCCTTTGGGCGTCGAATTCATCGACTGCAGGGTATTTTCAGCTTGCTCAATAGCCATCAAGATTGTCTGGCATTCTTGGTAATAAACGTGGCCCGATTCCGTTAATTCTTGTTGACGAGTAGTACGGTTAATCAGCTTAACCCCAAGGTAGGCCTCTAACTGATTAATGTGTTTACTGACCATAGTCCGGCTGATATTAAATTTATGCGCAGCTGTGCCATAGTTGCCCTGCTCAGCCACATGACTAAACACCTGCATTGCGGTTAATTTATCCACCGAATGTCCTTAATACTTCATTAAACCAGCCTTAATTATAAACCTATAGTGTTTTCTGTAAACACCACCAAGCCATTTTGCCTTACGCAGAACTGGTTTACGATGCCCCATTATTATTAAGGGGTCGATATGGATAACAAACTGGATCAACAAGGCGTGTTTATCACGGCCGAAATTCACATTAAAGACCAAGTGCCATTGGCACAAGGAATCGCAGCTGTCCGTCAATTTTGTGCAGATATGAACAACGAACCAGGCTGCTCACTTGCAATGGCTCTGCAAAATAAAACCAACCCTAAGCAATTTGTGTTTTGGGAACGTTATGATGACCAAGCAGCATTTGATGCCCACTTTGCAGCTGAACATACTCAGGCATTTATCAAATCGGCGTTAACCGATTTAAAGCAAGCATTTGACTATCAACTATTAACGACTGAGGGATAATCAATGTCTGAATCAATTAAGTGGGCAATATTAGGCACCAGTTTTATCTCTGGGGTAATGGCCGATGCGATTAAAGCACAAGGTCAAAGTACAATTTATGGCGTGGCAGGACGCAACACCACAACATTGGCAGAGTTTGCGACCCAGTATCAAATTCCACATCAATTTACTGATTTTGATGCGTTAATCAACAACCCTGAAGTCGATGTTATATACATTGCCCTGCCAAATCACTTACATCATGAATACGTGGTAAAAGCGGCTAATGCTGGCAAAGCGATTTTATGTGAAAAATCATTGTCAGTAGACATGACAAAAACTGCAAAAAGTCTGGATGCTGTAAAACAAAACAAAGTGTTTTTCCTTGAAGGCTTAATGTACTTAGCTCATCCATTTATGCAACAGCTAAGCAAAACATTAGCCACTGGTGTGATAGGTGAAGTAAAAAGTATCCGCGGCCAATATTGCGCTGCCATTAGCCAGTTTGTTAACCCCGCTAGCCTTGGTGCATTGTTTAACCTAGGTTGTTACCCAGCATCATTAATACAGTTAGTGATGCAACAGCAATTTGGCACAGAGCAGAGCCAGCAATACCACATTGAAGCGACTGGAAGACGTGGTCAAGACGGTAATATTTGCGAATCGACTGCCATCGTCAGTTACAGCAATGGGGTGCAATGTCATCTTCACACCGCTGAAGACTATGGTCTGCACGCAGGCTTTACTATCTTGGGCAGCTTAGGAAGTATTGAGTTCACCTCAAACCCTTGGTTACCAGAATCTCAAGACAATCACTTTACCGTTAGGTTATATGAGCAACAAGCTGAACTAGTAAACGTTGAAGCCAAAGGCAATGGCTTTTACTATCAAGTAGAAGCTGTGCTTAACGCATTAGAAACTAAACAATACACAGTACCTAGACCTTTGGTACAGCTCAGCGACTCTGTTGATATTATGCAAATGCTAACAACATGGCATAAAGCCGCGTTAGAAAGCCGCACTGCAAACCACACCACTGAACGCTAAACATTGGTTTACTCGCTGTTGCTGAATCGTCGATAATTCAGTAACAGCAACGTAAGCGTACTCACTGTGTTCATCACTTAAGTGTATTTCCGATCCTTGTGGTAGCTCGCAGCGAAAAATAAATGCTTGTGATTGATACGCACGGTGAAAATAGACCCCAGACAGATAATTGACCGTAACTGAACAACCCAATTCTTCTTGGCATTCCCGCTGTAATGCTTGATGGATGGTTTCATTAGGGTCAAGTCCACCGCCCGGTAAGCCCCAATGCTTATCGCCGTAATTGGCTTTTAATAATAGAACTTGCCCATCATCATTGGTGATCACCGCATGAGAACTGAGCCTAAATAAATCATTAAATGCCATGACGGTGTTCCTGCTAAAAAGAGTGAACAGCTAACGCTACTGAGTAAAAATAATACTAACATTTAAACTAACTATTATAGCCTGCTGTGGTTTAAGTCCGGCTGTGATTTTGATCAGGCTGTGGTTTTAATCAATAGTAGCTTAAATAGATTAGCACCACTTGCGATGATTAATGCTTTCTGTTCAGAGACAATAAGCATAAGCCTTTCATCGATATGTTTGGCAGACAAAGTCAATTCAACTACATCAATGTTTGCTCGTAGTGATAAAGGCAGATCACGACTAGCTCGTTTCTGGACAATTTCAAGTTAGAGTGAAGTTTAGCCGCCGACGGTTTTTATTAGAAAAAATACTTCCTAAACCTAATAATATTAAAATTTTTATTCTCTAAAATTACCGATGTTTATGCTTCCCTATATTCAATTATTCTACAAAATTATTCGACTGTTTTAGCTGTTTAAATGAGTTTTTATATCTCCGAGATAAACGAAGTGTTTGTCCAGACTGCATGGTGATTTCAGCGTCGCCACTAGCAAGCGGCTCAATACAATGTACAAAGTTTAAATTTATTGCTAATGATCTGTGTATTTGGCATAGCGAGTTTGTCGGATCACTGGCCACAAATTCAACCAGTGTACTTCTGGTTGGATAGACTTGATCACCAATATGCAGATTGACGTAATTACCCGCTGATTGCATCCACTCGATTTGCTCAGTTTTAATCAAGAACTCTTTGCCTAACTTTTTCACCAGTAAGTGCTTTGTCAGCTTGCTACTGGCGTTTGTAGTGATGTCTATACAGCTCGCATCACCCAACCATTGCTGAATGATTTGTCGGTAAAAAGAGATCAAAATGACGAATGAACAAAAACTCCAAACATCCTTTCGAAGCTCATAAATAAGTTCGTAACTGAATTCAGATATTGATTTTGCAAAATCATATTCAAGCGAAGAAAATTGGTAACTTATCTCTCTCAAAACGAGCATAACAACGACATGAGCCATTGAGAAAACAACAGCAGCGGTTAAATATTGCAACGATGACCATTTAGGTTGCTTCCATTGCCACGGATACTTGGTCATAAAAATAGCGACAAGGGGCAATAGCAATAACGATGATAAAGCGCTTGAATACTCCCAAACAAACGGTTCCCAATTAGCTAAGTTTGCAATGCCATCGCGCTTGGATTCCATCAGGACTGATGTCGAATTTATTCCTGCATTAATAAAGAAATACACAGATAAAATGAATGCTTCATAACTGATTTTATTATTTTGATAATGCAGCTTGGTAAATAACATCTTAAAGCGCTTCCTCTTATCCCTAGATTCCACCGCTTATCACTTATTCATTTCTTTTCAATGGAATAGCGGTAAATCCATACATCCAATAGAGATATAGTGTGCAGAAGGTTTAGACCATATACAAGAGATTACTTATGGATTTATTAAATGAAAAAGAGTCAAATCAATCAAATAGATTGCATCATTTAGATTGGTTGAGAGTTATAGCCATCGGATTGTTGGTTCTATTCCACACTGGCATGGTGTATGTGCCGGAATGGGGATTTCATTTCAAACATGAATCGCAATCTACTTTGTTGCAGCATTTAATGCTTACGTTGTCACCGTGGAGAATGGGGCTGTTATGGTTCATATCAGGTGTCGCATTGAGATTTATGCTACTCAAAGAAACCAGCGGAAAATTACTGTGGAGCAGAAGCCTTCAACTGCTTTTCCCATTATTAATTGGTGTACTGATTGTTGTACCTCCACAGCTTTATATTGAAATGAAACAAGCTGGCAAAATGCCTTTAGACTTCTGGCCGTTCGTTTACGCCTTCTATGTTGCCCCCCTCAATTACTTTGACGATTATCAAAGCGGTATTTGGCCTCATGTTGATGTAAACCATCTTTGGTTTTTACGTTCGTTGTGGAAGAACAGTATGGCGTTATTGCTGATCACGCTTTTATGCAAACATTCTCCATTACTTATAAAAAAGTGGGTTCAAAAGGCTGTAGTTTTTGCCAGTAACAAACTGTTAGCGCTTTCAATTATGCTAATCGCTTCGACATTGTTAATCGACACTCTGCTAACTGGGGATGCCGTTCGTGAAATGTACGGTTTACTATTACTCTTAGTGGGCTTTTGTCTGGGAAGTATTGGTTCATTCTGGAGTAAATTGAGCGCATCGTGGATAGAAATAACACTATTCGCATTCATATCACTTATGGCACTTCAATTTGGGTTCAGTTATATTTGGCAAACCGGACTTTATGAAAACGATGATGTTGCAGCGATGATGTTCGGTATTGTCTATGCTAGCGCGAAAACAATGCCTGTGCTTGCGATACTCGCTATTGCTAGTCGTTATCTAAATCGAAAATCCCGCATTGTTAGCGAACTTAATCGATGGGTATTTCCAGTTTACATCGTTCATCAAACCATCATTATTGTAATGGCATACACGTTATCAGGTTTTCGAATACCAATAGCTTTGGAGGGGGTTGCTGTATTAATACTAACAATTACTCTTTGTTGGTTAGGGATGCTGATTGTAAAACGCTCGACTTTACTGAAAATGAGTTTTGGTGTTAAACCAGCAGCCACAAGTCTGTATCACACATCATACTTGTGGCGAGCGATCATCACGATATGTTGTATTCCGCTTGCATTAGAGCTTATTCACTAATTTTAGCAGAGGATAGAATATTACAATGTTAAGTTAAGTGAATCCAACTAATCATTCGAAATAGTATTGCAATTAGTGAAAGTTGCACGCTGGGTTCATAGGAGGGCGGCACTTGGCAACAATTGTCGTCTATCCGACAAAAGTAAGTCCGCTAATTAGATTTGAGCTTTTCCTCTTTAGCTTTCATCTATAGACAACTATGCGGCTAAATCGAAGAGAGTTAAATTACAGGTGTAGATGAGTCAGCGAGTATCCAAAACAGGGATGTTTTGGTTAAGCCCACAAGGATGCTGATTGTAAAATCAAGAGCTGGCGTCTCGCTTAATCATCTGCACTAAGGTCACTCTTTCACATCCCTGTGATCGCGACATTTACTACGTACTGTAGCTCACCTGCTGCAGGCAATAAGTTCAAATGAAGCTACGTTATAAATCAAGCTAAACCAATACCAAGTAAGCTGAATTAATCAATACCTCAAACACACTTTTCCCCTGTAACGAGTTGAGCTAATAATAAATGAAGCGATTAAACACTTGGTTATGTCAAGGCTAGGTGTATCAATATTGTCGGCACATACCTTGATGTATGGTGGAGAACTTGGCTTGTACGTTTACCGATAAAATAATTGTCGATGAATTCTTATTGGTTTGTTTAGTCTAAATCAAAACGGTAAACCTGGCTCGCGACTAAGTTTCTCAATCATATTGAAACCACTGGCCGATCATTATTACAAAAGAAATGATAATAAAACGATATTTCCTATAGCCAATTTAATCGGTAGCAACGACGATGTCAGGGTTCTCACTAAAGATCTTAAACTATAGGCTGATTAAACAGTTTTTTTCCTTCAGTTAATAAATGCTGAACGGCGGGATGTTTAATCTTTCGCTCAGGCGATATTAAATAATAATGTTCAGTAATTTCCGTTGTTCTTCCAATAATTTCAACATCAAATTGTTCTATAACATGATTTTCAATGATAGTTGGCGCGCAAAAAACACCGTACCCTGCTTGCCCAAAATATTTGGCCAACACTGAGTCGTCAAATTCACCTATTATTTGGGGCGATATATTTAGTTCATTAAACCAAGAAAGTACACTCAAATGCTGATTAGATCCTTCTCCTGCCGTAAAAAATGGATTACCGTCAAGAGAGTGTGGAAAGTTAACAGCTAACGTTTTAGCAAGATTTTTATGAGCAAAAAAACTAATACCGGATTGACCTACGAGGTGACTGTATGCTTTTAACGAAGAACCTGTTGGCAATGATGTATCACTTAAAACAGCATCAAGTTTATTTAGCGCTAATTCTCCAAGTAATACGTCCAAGCTCGCTTCTTTACACACTAACTTAATAGAGTCGTCCATCGTGTAGACCGCTTTTAATAAATTAAATGAAAACACTTTCGCGATGACATCAGTGACTCCGATGGAAAAACGAAAAAAAAAGTCAGTTGAATGATTTTTCAATGAATGAATCAGTTCATCTCCTAAACTGAATATTTCCTGTGCGTAGCTCAGTGTGATGTGACCCATATCATTAAGCACCAAACGCTTACCTTTTCGGTCAAACAAACTATATCCTAATTGAACTTCTAATAAGTTTAACTGAGCACTAAGCGTTTGTGGCGTAATATGCATGACTTTTGATGCTTGAGCGATACTGCCATGTGTCGCTATCGCATGAAAATACTGCAAGTGATGATAATTAAGCTTTACCATATAATTCCCTAATGTACTTTTCTCTCATCTAATGTTTATTTTCTCAAAATACATTATCAATTTTTTATTGATGAAAAAACAACTAAAATCGACTTTTAGTACTATGATTAATTGGATAAAGTTAAATCATTAGAAAAAAAGGATTTATATGTCAAAAGATAGTTTCCCCTTAATGGTTTTCGCTTTTTTGGCCGTTCAATTGTTGTCCGTACCACCAGCTAAGGCAGTAGAAGTACTGACGGCTCAAGAACTTTCATCGCACTGCGCACTGTTTAACGCTGAACCAGAAAGCGTTGATGGTCAGTATTGTGTCCGCTATATTCAAGGCTTTATCGATGGTGCAATAGCAACCGATGCAAGAGTCATGCTAAATGCCGAAAGTGCCCTTGCAAGTAAGGAGACCTTCACGGAACGCGCGATTCGCACTCGTATGCCAAACCGTTTAGACCGTTCCAGAGCAGCAGACCTAGCCGGTTTTTGCCTCGGAGATCCGCTGCCATTGCGCGATGTAGTTAACGTTATCGTCGCCGATCTAGCAGCCCAAACAGATAGCAGCGAAGAAAATGAACCGGCGATGGAAGTCGTCTATAAATCATTACTGAAAAACTACCCTTGCAAACTATGAACTTAACTCTAGCCCAGCATACGTTTCAACGCGGCGAAACAAGACTCTCGTCTGTTTTGCTACTTCTGCTTATTTTAGCAATATCTTGGCTTCTGTGGTCGGGACTCTACAAACCACTGGTCATGAGTTTGGGGGCTTTGTCCTGCTTGCTCAGCGTTTACTTGGCACATCGTATGGGCTTTTTCCGGCATCATACAGATTTGCTTAGACTTATGCCTCGCCTGCCTGGCTATTGGTTGTGGCTGCTGCGAGAGATTATTATTTCGAGTCTGGACGTAGCCAAGCTGATCCTGAAACCCTCTATGCCTATAAGCCCCACCGTGGTTGTGCTTGAAGCGGAAGCCAGAACGGACGTGGGCCAAGTAATTTTTGGCAATTCCATTACCCTGTCCCCGGGAACCGTCACGTTGGATTTACACGAGGGAAAAGTATTGATTCATTGCCTGACCAGTGAAAGTGCAAGAGAATTACAAAAAGGCGAAGCGAATCGTCGAGTAGCAGCTCTGGAGCCCCGCTAATTATGTATATTGTTGTCTCTATAGCCATTTTGGTGACCATGGTATTGGCCCTAGTGAGAGCACTTAAAGGGCCAAGCGTTTACGATCGCGTACTGGCAGTCAATGTGTTTGGTACCAAGACCGTTTTGTTACTGTCCGTCATTGCATTTCTTTACGGTCGGCCTGATTTTCTTGATCTTGCGTTGGCCTACGCTCTGGTCAATATGGTCGGGATTCTTGCAGTATTAAATTATTTCCAAAATCGTTCCCGAAGAAAATCTGATTCTGAGGCAGAAAATGATTGATGTCGCGCTAGATATTCTGAGTTGGATTCTACTCGTTCTAGGTGGTGCCTGCGTGTTGATCGGCGGCATAGGCGGCCTGCGCCTGCCAAACTTTTACACCAGAATTCATGCCGCCAGTCTTACTGATACCATGGCGACTATCTTAATTTTTGTTGGTATGATCCTACAAGCCGGTTTGTCCCTAGCCGCTATTAAACTGTTTGCTATTATGCTGTTTTTGCTACTGACTGGCCCAACCGCTACCTATGCGCTGGCCAATGCCGCGCTATTATCCGGTCTTAAGCCAGACGATGGAAGCGCTAGCGACGCACCCAAGGCTAGCAACTTACCCAAAGAGGGGACCGGAGAATGATCTTAATTTTTGCACTGTTCCTACTGACCCTTCTCGTCATTACCGCTATTGCGATAGTGCGCACCGACGACCTGTTTGTCGCGGTAATGCTGACATCTATATTCAGTTTACTAATGGCGGCCAACTTTTTTATTTTGGACGCTGCTGATGTAGCACTCACAGAAGCCGCGGTGGGTGCTGGAGTGACAACGGTAATCTTCCTCTGTGCATTGGAGCTGACTGGTGACCGGGAAAAAGCTCGAGAGGGAGGTCGGTGGGTAGCTCTAGGTACTGTGAGCGTTCTGGCATTGCTAATAATATACGCCACTTTCGACAAACCACGGCTCGGCGACCCTGATGCCCCAGTGCATCAACATCTTGCGCCTTGGTATCTAGAAAAAACGCCTGAGTATATCGATATTCCCAATGTGGTCACCGCAATCCTTGGCAGCTTTCGAGGCTATGACACGCTGGGCGAGGTGTTTGTTGTTTTCGCTGCTTGTATCGGGGTTTTATTCATCCTTGGTGTGAGCCCTCCACGAAAAAATCAGCCCGTGATTAAAAAAAGTAGTGGTCTACGCCACCATCTGATCCCCCAAGTAGTCGGCCGACTGCTGATCCCGTTTATCGTGTTATTTGGTCTTTATGTACAATTCCATGGCGAATATGGCCCGGGCGGTGGATTCCAAGCTGGTGCAATTATTGCCACAGGCGTAATCCTTTACGCCGTGCTCGAAGGCGAATCCGAAGCGTTGCGCGCAATACCTCGCGGGGTGCTGTTGGGTATGGTTATAGGCGGTGCATTGCTATATGGCGGCGTGGGTGTGGCTTGCATGTTGATGGGAGGAGCATTTCTAGATTATTCAGTACTAGCCGCTGACCCAGTGTTTGGACAACAGCTGGGTATATTAATTATCGAGGCCGGCGTTGGCATGGCGGTTTGTGGTGCACTTCTGGCCATTTTCCATGCGTTCGCTGCCCGTGAGAGATTGTCATGAAACTATTGGAACTGCTGGGCTACTTCAATTATTGGGTATTCGCTATCATTTTAACGGTGGGACTGTATGCCGTGATTAGCAAAATCAATTTGATAAAAAAACTAATTGGATTATCCATATTTCAATCTGCTGTATTCCTTATGTATATTACTATGGACAAGGTAGAAGGCGGGACAGCCCCCATCATACAAAGCGGTGTAGAAGATCAAATATTTTCAAACCCAGTACCACAAGTACTGATACTAACAGCCATCGTTGTGGGAGTATCTACTCTCGCATTGGGACTGGCCATTGTGGTACGTATCAGTGAATGTTACGGCACGATAGAAGAAAACGAAATTTTGGACGCCGACTAACTACTATGGACTTATTAGCACACCTTCCTGCTTTACAAGTTGTGGTACCGATGTTATCGGCACCACTTATTGTCCTATTACAACCACGAGGTCTGGCATGGGCGGGGGCAACTGCCGCCGCTTTGGTGAGTTTTGCCATCGCTCTGACGCTTGCCTTAGCTGTTTTAGACGGTCAAACCCTCGAGTACGCCATGGGGGGCTGGCCTGCACCTTATGGTATTGCCTTGTCGGTAGATGCGTTTAGTGCACTGTTATTACTGGTGATCACAGGTGCCGGCGCTACAGCCTTGTTGGCAGCCAGATCAAGCATTGATCAACAGGTTGAATCTGAACGTCAGCCACTATTCTACTCAGCATGGTTACTGGTTCTATCTGGACTTGTGGGTATTGTCGTATCAGCAGATGCCTTCAATATTTTTGTCTTCATGGAAATTTCATCGCTGGCCAGCTACATATTAATAGCAGGTGGTCCAGACCGTCGCGCACTTCCAGCGGTTTTCAAATATCTAATGATGGGCACTATTGGCGCAACCTTCTACCTGATTGGTGTGGGGTTAATCTATATGATGACCGGCACACTTAACTTAGCTGATATACAAGATCGCCTCGGTGATGTTACCGACATAAATCCGGTTCTAGTCGCGGCGGGATTCATCACTATTGGTTTGGCTCTTAAAGCTGCAGTGTTTCCTTTGCATGTTTGGGTGCCAAACGCCTATACACACGCACCGCACATGGTGACTGTGTTTCTCGCTGCTTGCGCGACCAAGGTTGCACTGTATGTACTGATCCGATTTGACTATATGGTATTTCAGGCCACGCTTGAGGATCACGAAATTCAGTTCGCATTGTTTGCGATGCCATTGGCCATTCTCGGAATACTTATTGCCTCAGCAGTCGCGATGTTCGAAGGACATCTTAAAAGACTGCTTGCTTCATCATCTATTGCACAAATAGGCTATATTTTGCTTGGTGCTAGCTTTGTCAGCATGGCCGGACTCAGCGCCAGCGCGATGCATCTGTTCAACCATGCGCTGGCAAAAGGAGGCTTGTTCCTCGCGGTTGCTTGTCTAGCTTATAAGTATCGCGACTTGCGCCTAAATCAACTCGGTGGTGCTGCAGCTCGTATGCCTTGGACTTGTGCTGCTTTTGTTGTGTGTGGGTTGAGCTTAATCGGCGTGCCTGGTACTGCGGGATTTATTAGTAAATGGCTACTTATTACCGCAGCTTTGGAAAGCGGACCTTGGGGTTGGGGGCTAGTAGCAATTATTCTCGTCAGTTCCTTGATGGCGGTGGTTTATGTTTGGCGCATCGTTGAAGCACTTTACTTCCAAGCTCCTGTTGACGGAGAAGGCCCAACATCTGAAGCACCAGTACAAATGTTATTAGTTACCGGTTTTATTGCACTACTCAATATATACTTCGGACTGTTTCCACAGGTTCCATTAGAACTCGCAAATAGTGCTGCAGCCCTTCTCTTGGAGGGTTCACAATGACACCAGAAACGACCATATTAGTCGCCATTGGCCTTCCAATAGTAGGAGCTCTGGCTATTTCCCTTGCTGGGCGTATAGGCCCTAATATTCGCGAAGCTGCAACGGCTATTACGTCTGTTTCATTAATCTGGGTGGTATGGGGATTACTTCCGATCCTTATGGATGGAGGACGGCCCTCGATAGACGTTAGCGAGGTCATGCCAGGGCTCAACATTGCCTTTACTGTTGAACCTCTGGGCATGTTATTCGCAGCATTGGCATCCGGACTTTGGCTCATCAACTCGATATATTCCGTTGGCTACATGCGCGGTAATAAAGAGAAAAACCAAACTAGATTTTTTGTATGCTTCGCGCTAGCTCTTTCAGCCACTATTGGTGTTGCTTTCGCTGGGAATCTATTCACTCTCTTTTTATTCTACGAACTATTAACACTCTCGACATACCCTCTGGTAGCACATAAAGGCGATGCGGCTACAATACGTTCGGCAAGAATTTATCTGGGTGTTTTACTCAGTACATCTATTGGTTTGTTCCTTCCTGCAATCATCTGGACTTATACCGTGGCAGGAACGGGTGACTTTACTACAGGCGGGATCCTCGCCGGTAAGTTGAATGACCCAGAAATAGGGTTACTTCTGGCCTTGTTTGTATTCGGTATTGGCAAGGCTGCAGTGATGCCTGTACACAAATG
Organism: Shewanella sp. S1-49-MNA-CIBAN-0167; assembly: GCF_040310145.1. Lineage (NCBI taxonomy): Bacteria > Pseudomonadati > Pseudomonadota > Gammaproteobacteria > Alteromonadales > Shewanellaceae > Shewanella > Shewanella sp. S1-49-MNA-CIBAN-0167. The sequence goes on from NZ_JBEOPO010000031.1 coordinate 63,816, forward strand.
GCTACCGGCGGCTATGGTGGCACCTACCCCAGTGAGCGCTTTACTGCATGCCGTTGCGGTAGTTAAAGCTGGTGTTTTTGCGATCACCAAGATCATCGTTTATATATTCGGGATTGAATATCTATTTGAATCACCCAGCTCAGAATGGCTTTTATATGTTGCGGCTTTTACCATCATTGTAGCGAGTCTAGTTGCAATGCGCCAAACCAACATCAAACGCCTACTAGCCTACTCAACTATTGCCCAGCTATCGTATGTGGTTATGGCCTCAGCCATTCTCAAACCACTCGCAGAGGTTGGCGCCGCCATACATATGGTGGCGCATGCTTTTGGTAAGATTACTTTGTTCTTTGCTGCAGGCGCAATTTATGTTGCCTCCAAAAAAACCGAAATCCATCAATTACGGGGTATTGGTAGGCGCATGCCATGGACAATGGCGGCGTTTACCATCGGTGCCCTGAGCATGATTGGTGTCCCTCCCACCGCGGGATTCGTCTCAAAATGGTATATTTTGGCCGGAGCTTTCGAAGCTAACAATCTAGTGGCAGTATTCACCATCATTGCAAGTACCGTTCTTAATGCCGCTTACTTTTTGCCGATTTTATACCTAGTTTGGTTTGAGCGAGAAAAAGACGGTGACAAGGAACACGGCGAAGCACCGTTTTTAGCTGTGCTGGCATTGTGTATGACCGCCATACTGACACTGGCTTTCTTTTTATTTAACGGTCCAGTCATTGAATTGGAAAGCCAAGTAGTTAAGGGGCTCGGTTAAAATGAATGACGAAAAACAATTGCACTGGTTAGTGCGACCTTCAACGATTCGTAAGCTCTGGATTGGTTTCAGTGTTGTACTGACCTTGGTGGTGCTTGCGCAGACAGTCATATACGTTAAAGGTTATTTCGGCTTTGATGGCTGGTTTGGGTTTGGTGCAGTTTATGGATTTGTCAGTTGTCTGGTGATGGTACTAGTCGCAAAATTATTAGGTCTGTTTCTAAAACGCCCACTAGACTATTACGATGAACCAGAACAAGTTCAAACCTCAGCCCCCAGTCATGACAAGGTAAAGGAGAGCAGCAATGACGTTTGAACTTTTCTCTCCAGCATTTATCCTGCTAATAGCTGCTGTTCTAATATGTTTGGTTAAGGGTCACGCGCGGACGGCTGTCATATTAATAGCGCCAATTATTACCCTGTGGGCCATATGGCAGATCCCTGATGGTGTTCAGGGCACGGTAAAATTTCTTTCATACAATATTGAACCCCTCGAGGGGAGTCCGCTAAGGCGATTGTTTGCTACTATTTTTGCGATCATGGTCTTTGTAGGAGGTCTTTACTCTTTTCGTATAGCGCGTTGGTATGAACTTGCCGCAGCCTTTGCATACGCTGCAGGTGCTATAGGCGTCTGTTTTGCCGGCGACCTCATTACGATGTTTTTATACTGGGAACTGATGGCGATATTTTCTACCATTGTTGTGTGGTGTGGTGGAACGCCTGGTGCACGAGCAGCTGGAATACGTTATGCCATCATGCATCTTCTCGGTGGCGTGGTGCTTAAAGTTGGAATTGAAGGTGTAGTGATAGGTACCGGTTCTATCCAAATTCAACCTATGCTGGCAACAGATTTCAGCACATGGATGATACTTATCGGCATATTGATAAACGCCGCGGCCCCTCCGGTATCAGCTTGGCTAGCCGATGCATACCCTGAATCTACCCCCACAGGCTCGGTGTTCCTGTCGGCATTTACGACCAAAACAGCTGTACTGGCACTGATATTATTATTCCCAGGCGAACCTGTGCTAATTGGCATAGGTCTATTTATGGTTATGTACGGTATTATTTTCGCCTTATTGGAAAATGATGTACGGCGGATCCTTGCCTATTCCGTGGTTAACCAAGTAGGATTTATGGTGGTTGCCGTAGGCATTGGTACCGAAATGGCTCTTAATGGCGCGACGGCTCATGCTTTTGCACATATTATATATAAAGCACTCCTGTTTATGAGTGCTGGGGTTGTTATATACCGCACCGGGGAAAATAAATGTATGGAGCTGGGTGGACTATTTCGCACCATGCCACTCACCTGCGTCTGCGGTATTATTGGCGCGCTAGCCATTTCAAGTTTTCCACTGACTTCAGGTTTTACAACAAAAAGCATGATATCCCAGGCAGCTGTTGATGGAAATCTAGTGTGGGTTTACATGGCATTAACCGCCGCGTCGGCCGGTGTATTTCTTCATGCCGGGATCAAATTCCCATGGTTTGTGTTCTTCCAAAAAGACTCGGGGTTAAGACCAAAAGATGCGCCATGGAATATGGGGTTGGCGATGATCATTTTTGCCAGCTTGTGCATTTTACTGGGTGTTTTCCCTGAAATGCTTTATGCCCTGCTTCCCTACCCCGTTGACTACCAACCGTACTCGATTGGTAAAGTACTTTTCTACTTGCAGTTGTTGCTATTTTCAGGACTGGCTTTCTTCGTATTATTGCCACTAATGAAACGTACCATGACGATTAGCCTCGACACAGATTGGCTTTGGCGACGTGCGGCCTTTTCATTGTTTAGGTTGATCGAACGAGCGCTTAGCTCACTAGGTGAAGTGGTTACGCAACAACGAAACCGCTTGCAGAAATTCTTACAACGTATGGCAGTGCGTTACCTAGGCCAACCGCATACAGCAGATAGCCAAGAGCGCGGCGTGTTCGCGCGCTCTTGGCCCGTGGGCACTACTGTGCTATGGATCGCTGGGTTGCTATCGGCCTACGTGTTGTTGTACTACCTGTAGCAGCAATGGGCAGCAAATTTTTCACTTGGCCCCATTTGGAGTAGTAATTTCTCAGATCAGGTAGTGACTCTTACACGTGTTGAAGATGCGTATTGTGGGGGCTGGAGGCTAGTGCTAAACATGCTATTACTAACATTTCTGTGTTTTCATAACGAGAAACTTAGGCGGTGTTTTAGCATAAATCAATTATAGCCGTACACATAAACATAACACTCTATGGGAAGGTTATATGGTGCTGAACGTAGAAAAAGATGCCATTTTTTTAGATTCATTCTTATAAATTAATTGATATGAAAACTAATCCCATTGCTCGCATGAGTAAATTTATGGCAAACCAATATAAGTATATTGTGAATGAGTAGTCGCTCAAAATTGCTTTGGTCGGATAAGCGGCACCTGTTACCAAGTGCCGCTCTCCTAAGAACCGTACGTGCAACTTTCACTGCATACGG